>CAYJWA010000001.1:0-57608 GCA_964373775.1 uncultured Candidatus Saccharibacteria bacterium
ACGATCCGCTTTCTTTTTGTCGAATTCCTCGTCCAAGAATGGCTAACAGTTCAATAGTTTGCAATCAGTACCTCCTTCTTTTATTTTGTGTTTTGTGCAGTGAAATCCTGAAACTATCCTATATCATTTGATGGTTCTTGTCAAGGTTTTAGCGCGCGATAGGACAGTATATGCTTGATGTAATGCAAGATAAAAAAAGGAAAGCGGTTTTTTTTGACCGAGACGGAGTTATCCTCAAACCGATTGTGATGGATGGGAAGCCGCGGCCTCCGCACAGCATTGCGGAATATAAAGCGCTCAGCGGCATTTTGCCTGGCGCAAAGGAGGCCGTGGAGAAGGTGAAGGCCGCCGGTTTTCTCGCGATTCTTGTTTCCAATCAGCCGGATATTGCTTACGGCGTGATTTCAAAAACAGAATGGCAATGGATACAGGACCAGCTCAAAGATATTCCATTTGATGATGTTTTTATCTGCTTTCACAGGAGAGATGACAACTGCGACTGTATGAAGCCAGAACCTGGAAAGTTTTTTGAAGCCGCTAAGAAATGGAATCTAGATCTTACGCAGTCGTTTTTGGTTGGAGATACCAAAGACGATGTTGGCGTGGCAAAAAACGCGGGGTGCAAAAGTATTCTCATTCGCCAACCATATAATGAAAAAGTGTCTGTCGATATAGCGATTGACGACATCAGTGAATTAAGCCGGCTATTTCAGTAACACGCACGAAAAGACCGACTCGTGTTCTCTCGTGTCGGCCAAAAGCGCTTCGGTTGCGATGTCTAGACGCTCGGTGCAATATCCAACATATGTCTCAGTGCGTCTGTAAGAATCATCTCCGCTGCGATGTGTCGTTTTTTGGCATACGCGAGCGATGCTTCGTTTCCCGCGGCGCAAAGCCGAATGTTTCCCAACGAGTCTTTGTAGAAGAACATCTTTCCACCTGCGCCACGGACGATCGGGATTCCGGGAAGATAATCCCAAGGCTTACGCGAACCTGTCGCTATATCCAGCGACCCTCTCCCGATTGCCACGAAATTGAGCGAGGATGAACCAAACATGCGAATTGCTCGTGCCGATCCTTTTGGAGGTATTAGATTTTCAGCGATTCGGAATCCATCCGAGAAATTTTCTTTCGCGGTGTCAAAAGCGTCCATTTCCGCGGATACGATGAAATCTCCCGATGCGGTTCTTGAAGAAGTGCGGCAGGGGATCAGTTTAGTGCCCTGTACGGTCCATGTTTGCCAGCGGTTTTTTATCAAACCTCCACATACAATGTCCAGAAGAAAGGCATCTCGCGCGCTTGTTGCGGTGAGCTGTCCGATAGCGGACAGAATTGGCTCCCCATTTCTCAAGTAGGCGACGGCACAACCAGTACCAGGGAGGTTGAAAAGAAATCCTCGTGTGCAGTCAATAGGATCTATCACCAAATCGTAGTCCTGTAAATTTACCGAAATCGGCGCCGTTTCCTCCACAAGGATCGAGATTTCTCCCAAGAGTTTGGTCGCCATTTTTACGAGAGCCCGGCCCACTTTGAGATCGGCCAGGGCGGTTTCAGTATGGCTTTTCTTGTCGGCAAGTCGCTGTGTTGATTTTTCCGAGCTCGCGCTGGTAATTTCTTGCAGTCCCGTTCTGACGAGAGCGATGAGCGCCTTTAGTATTGTTTCTTCTTTCATATGCATGTGCGTGATTTTGCGATTTGCGATTGTTGTTTCTCTGCATTTGTTATATAGTAAAGAAACCAAATAGTCAATTCGCATGAAAGCCATTATTCTTGCCGCCGGAGAAGGAAAAAGAATGTTGCCGCTTACACTCTCGACTCCCAAACCCCTACTTATGATTGGGGGAAAGACGGTGCTGGACCATATCGTTGGAGGGTTTCCGAGCGAAATCACGGAAACGGTCATTGTGGTAAAGTATTGTGGAGAAAAAATCAAAGCGTATTGTGGTAATGTCTTTCATGGCAGACCCATCCGGTACGCGGAAGGGAGCGAAAAGGGGAATGCCTTTAGTTTTCTTGCCGCGGCGCCGTATGTGAACAAAGACGAGCGGGTTATGATACTCTACGCGGATGAAATCCCGAGTGCCGAGAATATGCAAAAGTGCCTCGCGCATAAATATAGTTGGCTTTGCAAGGAAACCGCACGGCCAAAAGCGGCAGGGGTCGTGAAGTTACGAAGTGACGGGACGATTGAAGAAATTGTGGAGAAATCAGAGAATCCACCGTCCAACATTGCGGCTATCGGACTTATGGTGCTTCCAGGAGAAGTATTTAAGTACACGCCGATACAAAATGCAAATGGAGAGTATTATTTTTCGTCCATGGCGAATCAATTCTTGAGAAAAGGAAAGGTCTATGCGGTCGTAACTAAAGGGGGCTGTTCTTTGACGAAACCGGAGGATATACCAAAGGTTGAGGCATTTCTCGCGAGCAGGAGTAACTCTCTGGTTTAAGACGATATACCGCTCATTAAATGGCGTCTTTAAGTGTTATAGTGGGTGAATCGCTATGAAGAGCATCACAGATTTCAAAATAAAGATTTTTGCGGACGGGGCGGAGAAGACCGCGATGCTTGAACTCGCCCAAAAACCCTTCATCAGGGGTTTTACCACCAACCCGACGCTCATGCGAAAGGGTGGAGTAAACGATTACGCCGGGTTTGCGAAAGAGATTCTCGCGGCGATTTCGGACAGGCCGATTTCTTTTGAGGTGTTCTCGGATGAGTTTTCCGAGATGGAGCGGCAAGCAAAGATTATTGCTTCGTGGGGAGAGAATGTGTATGTAAAGATTCCAATTACGAATACGAAAGGGGAGTCCTCACTTCCGCTCGTTAGCCGCTTGGTGGCGAAGGGTATTAAAGTAAATGTAACCGCGATTCTCGCGCTGTCGCAGGTGAAGGAGACGGCAGAGGCGCTTTCGCCGAGGGTCGCGTCAGTCGTCTCGGTCTTTGCCGGACGAATTGCAGACACCGGACGCGACCCCGTTCCGATAATGAAGGAGGCGAAGAAGCTTCTTGCGAAAAATAAAAAAGCCGAGCTTCTATGGGCAAGTACGCGGGAGGTCCTCAATGTCGCGCAGGCAGAAGAAGCGGGATGCGATATCATTACCGTGCCGAGCGATATCCTGAAAAAACTGGATAAATGGGGTTATGATTTGGAGAAACTCTCTCTTGATACGGTCAAGATGTTTTATAAAGACGGGCAAGTGGCGGGATATAAAATCTAAATTAGCAAATTACAAGTCCCAAATCACAAACAAATTCGAAATCTAAATATACAAATTCAAAAAGAAACACTGTCTAGTTTAAGTTTATAATTTGAGTCATTTGGCATTGTTTGGAATTTGGTGCTTGTGATTTGTGATTTTCACGCTTATGTATCTACCCTATATAGAACAATATCTCGCAGAGGCCAAGCAGATTATCGACGCGCTTGATCGCCCATCTATTGAACGGATGATAGAAGTCCTGAAGCAGGTTCGCGACGAACGTGGCAGGCTTTTCATATTGGGCGTTGGCGGCGGCGCGGGGCACGCTAGTCACGCGGTGAATGATTTCAGGAAGATTGCGGGCGTAGAGGCATACACGCCTATGGATAACATCTCGGAATTCTCGGCGCGGGTAAATGACGACGGCTGGGAGAATGTACTAGCCGACTGGCTCAAAGGAAGCTTTCTATCCTCTAAAGACGCCATACTGGTATTTTCGGTGGGAGGAGGAAATGCTGAAAAGAATATCAGCGTCAATATTGTCGCGGGCGTGAAGTACGCGAAAAAAGTCGGAGCAAAAGTGCTTGGCGTGGTTGGTCGCGATGGAGGATACACAAAAAGCGTGGCGGACGCGTGCGTTTTGGTGCCGAATGTAAATCCGGAGACCGTCACCCCGCATACCGAGAGTTTTCAGGCGGTCATTTGGCACCTCGTTGTGAGCCACCCACTGTTCTTGAAGCAGAAAGGAAAGTGGGAATCGGTAGAGAAGACGAAATAATCGTTTTTGTCCATATACGCGAGGTTGAGAAAACTTCGCCGCTATGTATAATGCTTCTGTTATGACAAGCGCGCGCAGCATCTCGGTCTTTGTGCCGGTCTATAATGAGCGGGGTAGCGTGCGGGCTATAGCCGAAGAGATTGACCGCTATCTGAAAGACAGATTCACGGACTATGAGATTCTTCTCGTTACGAGTGAACAAAGCACTGATGGGACGAATGCGATCGCGCAAGACCTCGAACAAGAGATCGCGCATCTACGAGTGGTAAACCGCGGCAATGATGTAAGTTATGCCGGAGCGCTTCGCGCGGGCTTTAAAAGCGCGACGAAGGAACTTATCTTTTTCACCGACGGCGACCGCCAGTTTGACATCAAAGAGATCGATCTCTTACTGCCGCTCATAGAGCGCTACGACATGATTACGGGATATAAAATCAAGCGGAATGACCCTCTGATGCGTATATGGATGTCGTGGCTCTACAATCTAACTATGCGCCTGTTTTTTGGCGTAACGCTCCGGGATGTAAATTGCGCGTTTAAGCTCTATCGCCGGTATGTCATAGACGCAGTTGATTTTCTTCCTAACCTTACGCAAGGAGTCATTCATGTTGAGGTGTATCTTACCGCGCTTAAAAAAGGATATACTATTGCCGAGGTGGGAGTGCATCATTTTCATAGATTGACGGGATTTCCTGATTCTGAGATCGGTCCTCGCGGAAAGATTATCGCATTCGTGCGCCCGCGAATTATTCTAGAATCCTTAAAAGATACCTATGCGCTCTGGAAAAAAGTACACAGGGAAGATTAAAGCACAAAACACAATACTCAAAAATCCAAACAAACATTTCAAAGCACAGTATCCAAAAGACCAAACAGAGAGCGGAGTAGTCGTAGACTGATGAGTTTGTGTTTTGAGAGTTTGCCGTTTTGTTTGGGTTCTGTGCGGTCTGTGTTTTGGTAAGTTTCCTTTTTTATGGTAATACACACTAAGAAAGTCTTGGTCACCGGAGGCGCCGGATTTATAGGTTCGAATGTCGTACGGTATCTGTGTGATAACGGATACTGCGTGTTGGTGATTGATGATCTCTCTTCAGGTTTTCGCCGGCTGGTAGACAAACGGGCGAGATTCTTCAAAGGTTCTATTGCCAACCAATCGCTTCTTTTGTGGATACTTCCCGGCATCACCGCTGTTTTTCATCTGGCAGCCACCTCAACCGTTACCTATTCAGTAAGTAACCCTCGGTTATACTTTGAGAATAATTTCATGAACGGAATACAGCTTCTTGAAGCCATGAGAAAGGCCGGCGTAAAAAAAATGGTGTATGCGTCCAGCGCCGCTTCATATAACGGTCTAAAGTGCACCTCCATTGCCGAAGATGACGCCGTAGGCCCGCTTACCCCCTACGGCGCCTCCAAGCTCGCGTTTGAGTGCGCCATGAGCGCGTACTGGCACTCCTTTAAGATAGAAGGAATCGCTTTGCGTTTTTTTAATGTCTACGGACCGAATGATGAGCAACCCAATAATTCGCGGGCTATCCCGATGTGGCTTGAAGCGGCGCTCTCGGGGGAAAAAGTCCCCTATCATTGGAAAGGAAAGCAGAAGCGCGATTATATCTTTGTTGAAGATGTGGCGCGCGCGATGGTGCTTGCCGCCGAAAAAGCCCGCGGTTTCAATGTGTATAATGTGGGAAGCGGGAAAGGGATATGGATGATAGATATTTTGAAAAAAATAGAAGACATTCTCGGAGAAAAGCTCATTTTACAGGATATGGGTTCGCGACCGGGGGATCCGAAGTATGCCATTGCCAATATCAAGAAGATTCAGAAAGGACTTGGTTGGGAGCCGCGTATCGGTTTAGATGAAGGCTTGCGACGGACTATTGCCTATTTCAAGAAGCGATTTAAAAAGACATGAGTCCCATACTGGATCTCCATCATCATGGTGCTTAGCCATATTTCAACATATCTAAAAAAGATAGTCCGGCGATGCGGGCTTATGCCCATGGTTACTGCCCTAAACAATCTTCGCTGTCGTGTCATAAAAAAAATATGCCTCCTTACGGGGAGAAATCCTCTGGAGTATGTCTATACCGATTCTTTCTTCAGCATAGCTCGGCACGAACATGTCTTGGGAAATACACCGAAGATAGTGGCTGATATTGTTTCTCATTTTTATAAACCGAAAAAGGTTGTTGATTTCGGTTGCGGGTGCGGTATATATCTGCGCGAATTCGAGCGTCTGGGAGCCGAGGTGTTCGGCATTGATGGAAGTCCGGCCGCGGAAAGGAATCTCGCTATACCTCGGAAGAAATTCCGGCTCGCCGATCTTACTAAGAATATTTACTTACCGGAGCGTTACGACTGTGCCATTTGTTTTGAAGTTGCCGAGCATATACCCACCAGTGCTTCTGAAACTCTGGTAGATAACATAACTCGCGGAAGTAACCTCGTCGTTTTCAGCTCTGCTCATAAAGGGCAAGGCGGACACGATCATATCAATGAGCAAGACCCTGAATTCTGGGTTAGCGTTTTTCAAAAAAAAGGATTTGAGTTTCTCACAAAAGACACTCAAAGAATCAGGACGGCGCTTAGAGATGCCGGGGCCATATTTTGGCTCGTTGATAACATCGCGATATTCAGAAAGCGATAAACGAGTTCACTGTTCCTGCCCTTACCGCCGCTTCTCGCCGATAAAATATATAAAAGCAGATACTTCTATGGAACGGGGAAAGAGATTGAAAAGCAGGTCAAGGACTCGGAGCGGCGAGAGTATCACCATAAATAAATATGTTGCGAGGTTATAGACCGCTTCGGATATAAGTGAAAACGGCAGAGCCAGAAAATACATTAAAAATGTAACGAGAGCTGACGCGGGTCCGCCAAGGACCCCCATTTTTATAAGCGTGAAGTCATAGAACTTCTGCTGCAAACCCTCGTGTGTCAGTCGTATGTAGTCATTGGGCGAAGCGTGGAAAGGCATGATGAACGGGATGCTCACATAGACAAATCCTCCCGGCTTTACCACGCGGTACATCTCTCGTATGGCCTGTTCCGCGTCAGGCGTGTGTTCTATGGTGGATTCGGAGATGAGCATGTCAAGCGAATTGTCTTTGAACGGAAGCGCGGCGGCATCGGCAACGATGTCCACATTCTTAAACGGAAAGATATCGAGATTGATGACCGCGGGATGCACATTGGTGATGCCCGAGCCGACATTAATGATGATTTTATCCTTCGCCCGTTCCCCGTAGAGTTGCTCAATGGCTTTTTTCGGCCTCTGCCCAAAGTAAGAAACACTTCCGATCGCATAGGTGAGAAAGACAAAAAAGGCGGGCCACTTTTTCACCAGCGATTTGAAGCGGTTCACGAATTGCTTCGCTTCCGCGTCGTATTTTCGTATGCTCTCATCCGCGTTCTTGGTGAAGTAGAGCACGGAGTCTCGAACAGGATATTCAATGAAGCATCCATCGCAGGTAAGTTTTTGCTCCCGAATCGAAAGCGAACTTCTCCTACAAGCAGGGCAGAGGAGGAGGGGAAGAAGTTTATCTATCAGTGTTTTCTTATCTTCTCTATACATGTTTCATATATACGGGTATCATAGTAAGCTATACTATAAAAATATGCTATCCATAATCCGCTCACATGCGCTGGCCATAGCCACCGCGTTTCTCATCGGTCTCATCTACGGCCTCCCCCACCTTTTCTTTATCGTGTTCTTGGACGGTGCGTATCGGGATATCCCGATGTTACGGACACCAAATGAGGGTTCGTACCTAGGAAGAGTTCAGGACATCATTGACGGCCATGGAGCGCTCGGGTCTCCTTTCTTTTTTGAGTATAAGAATCAGCCGCCGCTTTCTCCGCCGACCGGGGAATGGTTCTATGCGTTACCTGCTTTGGTGTTTGGAATTTCTCCCGCCACGGTGCTTGTGATAAGCAAATTCATACTGCCTTCCGTTCTGTTTCTTCTCATCTACGCGCTTATGTTACGGCTTACGGGAAGTGGAGGAATGTCGCAAAAAATAAACGCGATTGCCTGCGGCTTGCTCATCGTTCTCGGCTACGACCTCATAGATTACCGCACCGTCCTTGCTTATTTTCAGGAGACCGATTCGCCGGTGTCTTTTTTATTGTGGGCGAAGCCAGTTAACCCGACTCTTGGCGCACTTTTCTTAATCCCTTTTTTGACTCTGGTTTTGGCGCTTATACAGAGGACGAAACGCCACATAAGCGCGTGTATAGGGGCTTCACTGCTCCTCGCCCTCATGTTCAGCAGTTATTTTTTTAGCTGGGGCATCGCTGTCTCCGTGCTCGCCGCGCTTATTGTACTCTTTCTCTTTCAGAAAGAATACAAAATTGCCTGTACGCTTGCGTTTGTCGTGCCCCTTGGTGTTTTATTTTCCTCGCCCTATTGGATAGGCGTGTGGCGCGCCTCGCAGAGTCCGTGGTACGAAGAATCAGTTCTGCGGAACGGACTTTTTCTGACGCACTACCCGATTCTCAATAAGCTCCTCCTCGCGGCGCTTGTGTTCTATCTGCTCACATTGGCCGCGGATTTCTTCTGGAAAAAGAAGAACCATGTCGCGTATCGCTTTGAGGCATGGCACTCCTTTACGCTCGCGCTTCTCCTCGGGGGTTTATGGGCATATAGCCAGCAAATGATTACCGGTCGGACTATCTGGCCGTATCATTTCGTGCAATACACCATCCCGCTCGCGATGGTCGCGGGTTTTGCGCTCCTCTACCACATCATCCGAGGATGGAATCGCTATCTGTGGGCGGGAGTGGTAGCGCTCGCTTCCCTCTCCTCGCTCTGGTTCGGCGTATACACGCAGATGAAAGTGTACACGTCCGCTCGTTCCGAATCCGCGAAGCTTCAAGACCGCGCGCCTCTATTCGAGTGGTTGAACACGCGAGAAAAGGACTGCGTCGTCTTCGTGAATGAAGACAGTCCAGACATGTCAGCGTTAAATACGCTCATCCCGGCATTTACTCATTGCAATCGTTACGCATCCACCGAATTTTACGCTCTTATACCGTACGAGAGAGGGCTTTATAGTTATCTCGCGCTACTACGTCTTAAAGGCGTATCCGCTGATGCCATTGACGAATATATGCTCGCGCATGGGCGCGATGCCGCCCCGTATCTTTATTCCAATTGGAAAGGGTTATTCGGTGTCAAAGACTTTCCTGATTTCTCCGACCCGCTTCTCGAGGAGCGCATAAGCGCTTTTCCCAAACAATATCGCGAGTATGCCGCTTTGGATTTTAAAACCGAACTAGAGCGATACCGAATCGATTATATTCTATCGGCCGGGCCGCTTGATACAAAAGTTGCCGCGCAGCTTCCGCACATAGCAAAGGTATTCGAAAACAAAGGCCTCGTGCTCTATGAGTTCTAGCTCGCAAACAACTTCTGGTGAGAGCGGTAGGTTTTAGATGTATGGCCTGTTTCATCTGTGGTGGGGGAAGACCTCGTAAGTTCCTGGACCTTGGGTCCCAACCTCCGAGCGACGCGTTTTTGCGAAAGAAGGATTTGACGAAGCCGGAAGCGAAGTATCCGCTCGCGTTGTATTCCTGTGAGAAGTGCGGTCTCGTCCAACTCGGCTATGTGGTAGATCCGAAGGTGTTGTTTACCGAGTATGTCTACACTACCGGCATGAATAACAGCCTACGGAAAAATTTCAAAGAATTGGTCGAAAAACTCGTCTCCCGCTTCGCGCTCGGTGCGAACGACCTTGCGGTCGACATCGGTTCAAATGACGGGACATTGCTCACCAATTACGCGCCATACGGAGTGAAGATTCTTGGTATTGACCCATCCAGCGCAGGCAAGATTGCGCAGGAGAGCGGAATTCCCACACTGACTGAATTTTTCAACGAGAAAACCGCAAAGGAAGCAGCAAAAACACACGGGCAGGCAAGAGTGATTACCGCGACCAATGTTTTCGCGCATGTGGATAATCTTGATTCATTCATGCGTGGCCTTCAAGCTGTTCTTGCTAAAGACGGCGTGTTCGTCTCCGAATCGGGCTACCTTCTCGATATGGTAGAAACTCTCGGATACGACGCGATTTACCACGAGCATCTTCGGTACTATTCGCTTCGACCACTTGCGGCGCTGTTCAAGAGATTCGGTATGGAGATAATCGATGTGGAGCGGATACCGAGTCATAACGGCTCGATCAGAGTCTACGCGGCGTTTAAGGGAGCATACAAAAGAGCGGCATCGGTAAGCAAACTTTTGGCGCTTGAAGAGAGCAAAGCCCTGCATAGGAAAGAAACCTTCGTTCAATTTGCAAAGCGCGTTCATGAACACCGCGACTCGTTAGTCGCGCTTCTTACCGGCGCGAAAAAATCCGGGCAACGCATTGTCGGCATAGGGGCTCCGGCAAAGGGGAACACACTCCTTAATTTTTGCGGATTTAGCAGCGAACAAGTAGAGTATTTGGTAGAAAAAAGCAACCTCAAGATCGGGCTTTTCGCGCCCGGGTCGCGTATTCCCGTCGTTGCAGAGGATAAGCTGTTTGAAGACCAGCCGGATTATGCACTTTTGCTGTCTTGGAATCTTGCTCGTGAACTCATTCCAAAACTTAAGCAAAAAGGATTTAAAGGAAAGTTTATTATTCCGTTTCCGGAACTAAGAATTTTGGGTTAGGGTTAAGAAACCCGTTTGGTCTAAAGGTTAGGGTTAGGAATGACATAACCCATGAATCTAACCCATTCTGATATCCTAACCTTTAACCTAACTTCTCTTACTATGAATCTTCCTTTACTTGGCATGGGGACTTGGGGCATGGGAGGTAAGTTCGAAAAAGACCCCTCCAACTTTGACGAATCGGTTGAGGCGCTCCGGTTCGGATTTGCGCTCGGCATTTTTCTGGTGGATGTAGCAGAGCTTCACGGTGGGGGACTTACCGAGAAAATAGTCGGCGAGGCCATTAAGGGCTACCCGAGAGAAAAGATTCAAATCATTTCCAAAGTTTCCCGTGACCATTTGAAATATGATGAGGTGCTCAAAGCCGCCGAGGGAAGCCTAAAACGCCTCAATACGGACTACATTGACCTCTATATGATTCATAAACTTCCTTTGGGGGTATCGGAGCCGGCTGCTCTAACATTATCGGCTCTCGAGCGGTTATTTAAGGACGGCCTTGTTCGACATATCGGAGTGAGCAATTTTAGCAAAGTCCAGATCGAAACAGCGCAAGACCACCTTACCGAAGCGAGAATTGAAGCGAATGAAATAGAATACAATCTTCTGTTTCAAGAGGCGGGAGATGAAGTCGCACCGTTTTGCAAAAAGAACGGTATCAAGATAATCGCGCATCGTCCTTTAGCGAAGGGTATGCTTACTTCAGGCAAGTCGAAAATACTGGATAGGTTGTCGCGCAAATACAACAAGACTCCAGCCCAGATTGCGCTGAATTTTATTATGTCGCAGGATATGACGGCGATACCAAAAGCAAGCAACAAGGAACATATCAAGGAAAATATCGGTGCGCTCGGCTGGAAACTCTCTGAAGAGGATATCACACTACTTCAAACGCTCGACGGATCATTACCTTATGAACAAATTAAGTAAAGGCAAAAAACAGAAAAAGGCGATTATAAGCGGCATTACCGGCCAAGACGGTTCGTACCTTGCCGAGCTTTTACTTCTAAAAGGGTATGAAGTTTACGGACTTCAGCGCCGCGCGTCTCTTCCGAATACCGGACGCATTGACCATCTCTACGGCAAAAAGGGTTTCAATATGACCTACGCCGATCTCTCGGATAGTTCAAATCTGCTTCGCGTGATCAAGAAAATCGAGCCGGATGAGTTCTACAATCTCGGGGCGCAGAGTCACGTTTCGGTGAGCTTTGATGTGCCTGAATTTACAGTGAACACAAATGCGCTAGGACCTCTTCGTATTCTTGAGACGATACGAAACCTAGGACTTCCAATAAAGTACTATCAGGCAAGTTCGTCGGAGATGTTCGGAAAGGTGCTCGAGATACCCCAAAGAGTGACGACTCCGTTCAACCCTCAATCACCCTACGGCCTCTCAAAAGTATTCGCGTATCACATCACCAAGATTTACCGCACCGGCTACGGCATTTTTGCTTCAAACGGCATTCTCTTCAATCATGAATCTCCGCGTCGAGGACTTACCTTTGTTACGAGAAAGATTACCGTCGGCCTATCGCGCATTTCACTCGGGCTCCAAAAAACACTCCGGCTCGGGAACCTCGACGCTAAACGTGATTGGGGATATTCTAAGGATTACGTCGAAGCCATCTGGAAGATTCTGCAACACAAAGAAGCGGATGATTTTCTCATCGCGACCGGAGAAACCCATTCGGTACGCGAATTTGTCGAGGAGGCGGGGAAGCATCTTAACATGGATATCGTCTGGAAAGGTAAGGGTCTTGACGAGAAGGGGATTGACCGAAAGACGGGAAGGATCGTCGTGGAGGTTGACCCAATTCACTTCAGGCCCAACGAAGTTGAGTTTCTGCAAGGGGACGCATCGAAAGCGCAGAACCTCCTCGGCTGGAAGCCCAAAACAACCTTTGCCGCGCTGGCGAAGCTTATGGTGGAGCAGGACATTGTGTACGTGAGGCGTGAGCAGGCAATCGGGCATCCGGTCGTGACGCAGAGGAAGTTCCAAGTGTAAAAAGAAAAATCCCAAATCACAAGCACCAAATTACAAACAATATCCAATTCCGAAATTCCAATTGCCGAAATTGATTCTGGGTTCTGAATTTGAAAGTTCGAATTTGTTTGTGGTTTGTCTGGCTTTGCCAGATCTCGCAAAGCGAGAGAATTTGTAATTTGTGATTTAATTTTCTATGGACAAGATATTTTTAGGCAAAAAACTTGTTGCGATTCGTGTTAGAAAGTTCCCTAACGGAACGAATCCAGTGTCGTCTCCTAACGGCGCCCTCCAGCTCCTTACCATGAAACGTCCAAAAGGGCATATCGTCAAAGGACATCTGCATGTTCCTAAAACGCGCGTGACGAGGGTGCTTCAAGAGTGCCTCATCGTCATTAAAGGAAAAATACGGTACGACCTTTTCGATAAGAAAGGGAAATGCCTTAAGAAAGTGTTGGTAAAGGCGGGGGAGGCAATGCTTATTTTAGACGCTCCCCACTCCGTTCATTTTCTTGAAGACACAGTTGCCTATGAGCTCAAAAACGGTCCGTTTATAGACGACAAAGAATTTCTTAAAATCAGTTAAAGCTGTGTCTTAGGGCGTTCTGCTCAAGCTACGTAAATACGATCGTGGTTATATGGCAGGTACCACACAAAGTCCTTGACTCGTTTATATATCTGTGCTAATGTTCCTTTCAAACAAAGAAAGGAACATTGACAATGAACTCATGTTTGTGGAAATCCTTCCCACAGTTAGTACAGGCGGTGAAAGCGGACCATGTTGCCCACGGAGCCGTGGGCGGCGGGCATGACTTTTACCACGCACTTATGGTAGCGCAGTATGCCGAGCTTATTGTGCCAGATCAAGAGACGGCTACCCTCGGGTGGGTCGCCGGCATCCTTCACAACACCGATCGGATGTACCCGAAGGATGAGGTGATTCCAGTTCTGTCGAGACACCTTCAACTGGTGAATTCGAACATTCCGTCGGGCAACATTTACATCCTTCGGGCCGTTCTGGAGCATAGCAAACGGAACGACCCAAACGACCCTCCGGTTACGATTGCGCTCAAGGATGCCGACCGGCTTGGAAACATCGGGTCGCTTCACTTCCTGCGGTGCGGGCAGTTCCGGCCGAATATTCCTGCAGTGGATCCGAGGTTCATCACTACGTCCGATCCCAAGACCACATTCCGCCACCCGAGGTCGCTTCTAGAGAACCTCAAGCACACCCTTGAATGGGAGAGTTGGCTTCGTCTTCCGAAAGCAAAGGAACTTGGCAAGCCGATGTTTGACGAGATTCGGCGGCTCATAGGGAACATCGAAAGTCAGTTTGAAACGCTGGGTCTCCTGCCGTTTCCCGATGAACTGGTAGTTGAGCCAGTATCGGCATAGGGATTTCGTAGAATGTTCACGGGCCGGGAACGCAATTGCGTTCCCGGCTTTTTTGTAGGTAATCAGTAATCATTTCGGACTAAACTTGAGGACTTCTGGAGTTACGCCAAGCACTGGCTGTACCAGTATTGCGGAGTGCATAAAAGTTTCTTTCATTTGTACCTTGGTGAGATTTCGTACCGCTTCAACAACCGCGAAGAAGATATTTTACCCTTACTTGAAGCCATGATGAAGAAAAACAAAAAGTCAGAAATATGAGAAATTAGTCCGAATTGTTTACTAATTACCTTTTTGTAAGGTATAATGCACACACGATGATTTTGTCATCTCTGTCCCTGTGTGGCGTTGGCTTGCTTTTTATCTACTCCCACCTCATTGATAAACGGTTGCCGTACACACGCGCCTATTGGCACTTTGAAATGTGTCATTTTCTGGCGGGATTCTTTATTGCTGCCGCAGTTGCGGGAATTTTTGAGAGCAGGTGGGTTGTGTTTGGAACTACACTAGCCGTTGGTCTTGTGTGGGAGGTATGGGAATTTATGTTGGAACGCCGCCTTCTTTCGCGGTTATTTTCCCGACTTGGCTGGAGACACGGGCCATGGACACTACCTGATACTATTTTGGATTTGATACTTGACGTGGCAGGTGCGGGCGCATTTCTGACGTTACTTCTCTGAGTGTCAAAGAGAGCTGAAAGGAAAAGAATATTCCTACAACAAAAGGCCGCTCTCTACGGAGTAGAGAGCGGCCGAGATTCATGGAATTATTTCGCCTTGCGTCTCTGGCCCCATCGTTGCTTGATCTCCGTCCAAAGAGCATGAGCCATCATAGAAACCAGAACAACTTCGTACACGATGTCAACAGCGAAATAAATCCCTATCACGCAAGACACCACCACTTTCCGAGTCATCACAAAGACTCGTTCATTTGAGGAATATTCTAACATCTGATGGCCGGTTGGTCAATGTTGACACGTGTAGATTATCCATGCTACTATACTTCACGCTGTTCTTTGATTTGAAACGGCTTTAGCCGCTCTTACCATAAGAGGGCTCTTCCTAAAATAAATCCAGGGTTCGGGCTGAAAACCTGAAATCTGCTAAAAAAATTCTGAAAAGAAAGGATCCTTGTGATTCGGAAAATTCTGCGTTGTCTTCTCACTTGGCGGATTCGGTACTCAGGATGGGAAGAGTTTCAAAAGCGTGTTGATAAAGCTTTCGGGCAGAATCAGGCGGTCATCGTGGTTACTCACGACATCGGCATGTCCAAGGGCAATAAGCCGGGATGCGGGAACACGCTTATGGCATGGGCATTGAAACGGGTAGCAGACAGATACCCGACCGTACCGATACTCGCCCAGCTTGGCGTCGCCCTTGCGGCAAAGGAGATCGGAGTTCCTGTAACTAAAACCATTGGGCCTCCGAAGACGGATACACCGCTTAACCGCTCGGGGGCCGATTATAATTCCCTGACGGTCATTCGTGATCAGAAACGCTGGTGTCAGGAGAATGAGCAGTTTCCAGCACTAGCACTTACCCTCACGAACCCCATCCATATGGGACGGGTCCAGTGGATCATGGAGCGGGAAGGGTTTGAGGTTCTACCGATTCCGCTCCTCTCCTCCCGGCAGAAGGATTACATGGACCCAGAGAGCTTGTATCTCTCGGTTCGGCTTGCGGGCAAGACATGGTGGGGAATGATTCTCGTGTACTTGCGCGAGGTTGCCGCGCGTCTGCTGTTTCTCAAAAACGGGTGGATGTGATTTTCGAGAGGAGTTTCTACAGGTCGGGAATGCGCACGCAATTGCGTTCCCGGCTTTTTTATTACATGATGGTGGTCATGCGGATTTTTCTCATCACCTCCAAATTGAAGTTTGAAGACAACGGCTCACCGATTGGCGGGTCGGTGGTTGATTTGCACCTTAAAGCGAAAGGGCTTGGTGAGCTCGGACATGAAGTCTGTGTCGTGACGGCGTTTTCAAACGAAGATCGGATTCCGTGCCCTTTGCCATATGCGGTGTTTGAACGGAGGATAAAAAAACGAGGGCTTCTTGGACTTCAATTTGGCATATACTCAATTCTTAGAGAGTTTTCAAATCGGGCGGATGTGTTTTATATCGACGGCCACATGTTTCTTTACGGCGGAGGAGCTTATCGACTGCTTGGCGGGAAGGTGCCGGTAGTCGCGTTTTCTAATGTCCGGTTAAATCTTTGGGCCGATGCATCGGGCAATGCGCTCCGCCCGCCATTTTTAAAACGCGTCAAGAAAAGTGTGCGATATTTCATCGAACGGTGGATCGGCGTACCTATTGCCAATCACCTAGATGCATTCATTTTCAATACGCCGCAGGTGCAGAAGCTGTACCATGACTTTGGCGTCGGCACGAAGAAACCGAATACGGTTATTGAGGATTTTATTGCAACACGCGAGATTATGGAGCGCTTCAATATCACTGCGGAAGGGGTGCGAGCGCACCAGGAAAAAACGGAGCGGATAACACTATTAGCCACCGGCCGGATGCTTCCTGAAAAAGGATTTGAGCTTTTGGTTCACGCGCTTGCAAAAGTGAAGGACAGGAAAAATTTCAAAGTGATTCTTTCTGGAGGCGGACCGGACAAAGAGCGGCTTCTAACCCTTACAAAAGAGCTCGGACTATCTGAGACGATTGAATTCCCCGGCTGGGTGGAGAAGGAAAAGCTGTACGAATTCTTCAAAGGGGCGTATGTCTTTGTGTTCCCGCGCTGGTGGATCGAGTACGGTTCGGCGGTGCTTACTGAAGCAATGGCGTTTGGCCTTCCTTCCATCATTCCGGGTGGGGGAGCGCTTGAATGGCTAACGGCAGGTTCGGCCCTTACTTTTCAAAACGAAAATGTTAATGAACTTGCAACGCAAATAGAGACATTGATAGAAAATAAATCTTTTCGCCTGGAACTTGCGGAACGGGCGCTCAAAAGAGCAAATGACCTTGATTATTTGAAGTTGTCAACGCGATTGGAACGGACCATGATTTCTGTCGCGCGCCATTAATTTGTGCGCAGGTGATGGTCGTGGCGACCGAGAGGGTCAATGCACTGTGGTGTCGCTCTTAAAATTTACGGTTTAAGCAAAGACGCGAGCACACGAAGTTCTCCTGAAGTGAGTTCCGCATTATTTGCAAAATAAAATCCATTATTGTGAATATAATTGGCGTTCGGGCATGACGGTTGATTACCGACATACTTTCTGAAAAACGGCTGTTTGGTAATGTCCCCTGCGATGATGGGGCGTATCTCCACCTTGCTCTTTTTGAATCGGGTTTGATACTTCAGATAGGCCTTCTTTGTCCGTGCTATAACGGGAACCGCAAAGTTGGAGACCGTATCCATATGGCTCGTACGGATCGGGAACAGTTCCGGATTCGCCGCGATCAGTGGCTGCAATCTAAAGAAATTTTCCTCGCGCTTCCTAATCATAATCGAAAGATACTTGAGTTGTTCGTTGCCTAAGAATCCCTGCAAATCAGTCGGTCGGATATTAAACGCAAGATCGTAAAATGTGTAGCTGGCAAGAAAATCGTCAACTTTGAAACGCTTCCGCAATTCAATCTGCTCTTTTTTAGGCAGTTGCCGATCCCAGCCGTGGGCGCGCACCATACGAAGAGCGAGATACAATTTCTTATCGTCAGTAACAATCATGCCCCCTTCAATTGTAGACAGATGATGTCCGACAAAGAATGAAAAAGTTGAGGCCATGCCGAAATTTCCGAGAAGCATTCCTGATGTCTTTGAACCAAGCGATTCACAGTTATCCTCAAGCAAAAGAACGCGTGAATTTTTACACATGGCGGCAATGGTTTGAATGTCATCTGAAAATCCAAGAACATTTGTGATGAAGAGCGCGTTAAGTGAAGAAAGGGTTTTTGCTAAAGTTGCGGGCGATATATTGAGCGTATCTAGCGTGCAGTCAATAGCGACTGGCACCATGCCAAGTTGGACAATAGGCATGATATTTGTAGACCATGTTACCGAAGAAACGCCAATCCTATCCCCTTGCTTGAGCGTGCCGATATTCTGCAGAGCTTGAAGAAGTGCTAAGTTGGCACTGCTCCCGCTGTTCACAAAGACAGCAAACTTTCTCTGCTGCTTTTTTGCAAACGTTTTCTCAAAACGCTCTGTTTCTTTCCCCATACTTAATCTGTCTGCCGACTGTATAAAGTCCGCGAGCTTTTTCTTGGTCTCAATTTCATTATAAAAACTTGATTTTGCGAGTTTAATCATGTGTGGTTAGTTTGACGCCGAGCTTCTCGCAGTCAGCATGAATCATAATTTGCACCAATTCCTTGAATTTAACTTTCGGTTTCCAACCAAGCTTTCGACGCGCTTTCCCCGAGTCGCCTATTAGAATATCAACTTCCGCCGGGCGGAAATATCTCTTGTCAGTGACAATATGCTTCTTCCAGTTGTCGATGTGAGCAACCCTAAATGACTCCTCAATAAATTCTCTGACGCTGTGCGTCTCGCCTGTAGCAATTACATAATCATCTGGTGTATCTTGTTGGAGCATAAGGTACATTGCCTCAACATACTCTGGAGCATATCCCCAGTCCCTTTTAGCTTCCAGATTGCCGAGGAAGATCTTGTCGCGTTTTCCTGCCAGTATCTCGGCAACTCCAATACTTATTTTTCGTGTTACAAAATTTTCACCGCGACGCGGAGATTCATGGTTAAACAATATACCGTTTGACGCATGTAGACCATAGGCCTCACGGTAGTTAACCGTGATAAAGTGAGCAAATACCTTCGCTACAGCATACGGACTACGAGGATAAAATGGAGTACTCTCGTTCTGCGGGGTTCCATACGCCTTACCGAACATCTCGGAAGACGAGGCCTGATAGAATCTCGTCTTTATTCTTGCCTCTCGTATCGCTTCAAGGAGCCGGAGCGTTCCCAATCCGACAACATCAGCAGTATATTTCGGCACATCAAAACTAATGCCAACATGGCTCTGCGCGCCGATATTGTATATCTCCGCAGGATTGATCCTTTCAATCAGTCTTGCCAGATTAGAAGAATCTGAAAGATCTCCATAGTGTAAGATTATGTTTGCAATTTGTTGAGCATCAGAATAAATATTAGCGATCCGTTCTCGGTTAAAGCTACTTGAACGACGCACCAATCCATGGACCTCATATCCCTTTTTAAGTAAGAGTTCCGCAAGATATGATCCGTCCTGACCGGTGATGCCAGTAATGAATGCTTTCTTCTTTTTATTTTCCATATTGTTCCAATAAGTAGGCCCGAAGCGAAACTCGCCAATCTGGAAACTGACGGAATTTCGTATTTACAAGAACCGCACTTGTCGGGTAAGAGACCCTAAGTATATCCTCTCCATGCGCACTTTTAAGAGAGCTTGAGTCAAAGTAAAGCGTCTTTGCAATTTCGCGCGCGATCTCGTATTTTGTTACTCCACCGTCACTCTTGTTGGAAAAATGATAAATACCTGAAGAATACTGATCTTGTGTTATGAGTTCTTCTATACCAAGCGCCATATCTTTGGCGGAAGTCACTACGCTTTTATGGTCATCAATGGCTTCAAACAAATCATGTTCTTGAAGCCTTTTTACAATCACATCAACGAATGTAGGTCGGAATCGTCCGTAAAGCCATGATGTTCTGATAATGAAAAAGCGAATACCTGCGGCACGGGCTTCTGCTTCAACCAAACGCTCCCCCATTAGTTTCGAGATTCCGTAATTGTTGACCGGGCGCGCCTCGTCATTCTCACGAAATTCCTTCCGATCGTTGCCAAACACATATGCGCTGCTTATATTTACCATAGAAGCTTTTAGACCGAGTCTGCGAATTGCATGTGCGATTGCTCCAGACCCGAATGCATTAATCCTGCACGCTTCAAACGGATTTGCTTCGCAATATTCTACATTGATTAGAGCTGCGCAATTAATTATGGTATCTGGTTTATAGTTTGATAAGGACATATAAATTCTTTTTTCTTCTGTAATGTCTGCGTCAGCGCGGGTGAGCCCAACGACGGAGTACAAACCGGCGCGTTTAAAAAAATCTGTCAGCTCTGCGCCAAGCAATCCTTCTGCGCCGAATATCAATATTTTTAAAGGTTGTTTCATATGCCAAGATCGTTTTTCCCAGACCTTTTTTGAAGACCTATTTTAGAATGATTGTAGAATTATGCTACGCATATCTTTTTTTAACAAGCGAATGGCCGTTATGTTCAACAAATCAGTTGCGCTGACGGTATATTGAAGATACAATTGGATTCTCCTATGGAACGCCCGAGATTTTCAATAATTTTCCCCTGCTTTAATGAAGTCGGAAACATCAAGATACTCATAGAGCGAATCATTGAGAGTTTTAGGCGCGACCGCATAGAACTTATTTTTGTTGATGACGGTTCGACCGATGGTACGATTGAACTTTTGGAGAATTTTCGTCGCAGATACACTTTCATATCGGTTATAAAAAGATCCACACTTTTAGGTCTCGGGTCGGCGCTTAGGGACGGCTTTGATGCAGCTAAGGGAGATTATTTTATTTCATTTGATTGTGATCTGCCTGTGCCTATTGCGGACGTAAGAAAAATCGCAGACACGATTTCTGCGGACACTTATGATCTTGTGCTGGGGTCGCGGTACCTTAAAGGATCTTTTTATGAAACGCCTAACATGAATATTTTGAAAAAGAAAATTGTCAGTCGGTGCGCTAACTTTTTCTTTAAGGTTGTAAATTTAATCAATGTAACCGATTTTACTTTCAATTGTCGCGGAATGAGGAGGGAGGTGTGGCAAAAAATTCAACCGCAGAGCAGCAACAATTTCTTCCTCTGTGAAATGGTCTGGCGCGCTTCACGACACAAACTTCGCATTGCCGAGGTACCGGTCCGGTTTTATGATCGCAAGTTTGGAACCTCAAAATTGCAGTTAGGAAGCGAGATGAAGAAGTATCTCAGGCAGTTCCTCAAGCTTCGTTGGATGTATTTGTTTAAGAAACTTCAGTAATTTCTTTCGAAAAACTCAAGTGGCAAACACCTTTATGTCGTATCATGAACGAATCACGCATGTTATACGGGAACACCGCGGAGCGCTTGTGGGAGCTCTCGCCGCGGCTTCTTTGGTTTTTTCCCCACTTGCAGGTTTTCTCTTTTTGTCAGATTCATATCAAGGTATCAATGTGGGGAATTACTTTCAGGACGAGTTTCATTATCTTGCCAAGGGAAGGGAGGTGTTGGACGGCAACGGCTTGGGAAACATTATTTTGCATGAGGGGAAGGATTGGTATAACCCTGAACAGAAATACGCCGAATATCTTGTCCTGCCGCTTCGTTGGCTGGGATTGTCGCAAAAGGTAGACATATCGGTTGTTTTCACCGTCTATGGTTTTGTCGGTGTCTTTGTACTTGTGCTCCTTATTTATTCTTTTCTTCTCCAACTCTCTCGAGATAAGAGATTAGCCCTCTTGTCGGCGCTTTTTATCGTTCTCGCTTACAATGTTGTCACCAGATATAACTTCATTGATTATTTTAATATCAACGGTAGACCCGCCTACCCGCTCTTCAGCTCGTTGATCTTCTTTTTTTACTTAAATCTCCTGGTCAAGAGTTTGAAGTCAACAAAGCGTGTCCATGTGCTTGGTGCCGCTGCGGCTTTCGGTCTGTCATTTTACATCTATCTTTTCTGCTGGAGCTTTATCCTTGTGCTGAATGTCCTCCTCGCTGCTATTTATCTTCTTAAGAGAGAGCAAGAACAGTTTAGAAAAATACTCACGATCTCGTGTCTCGGACTTCTTGCTGGTTCTTTTGAAGTACTCATTTTATACTTCTACGCTCAAACTGACATGGGACGACAGATTTTAAATTTTACAGGCGGCGCTTTTTCCCGCGAGTTTACGCTTATCAAGATATCATGGATTGCACTGGCGTTTTTCTTCTTTTATCGCTCTCGTAGGAAAAGCGATGAGAACTTGCCTCTGCTTCTCGCACTTATTCTTGCCGGCATCGTTTCCATCAATCAGCAGCTCGTCACGGGGAGGGGTTTTCAATCCTTTCATTATTTTTGGAACTTTATCATACCGACCGTGAGCGCGGTCGGTCTCTATATGACTTGGTTCGTCATTGAGTCCGCCGGACTCCGGCGCGTTTTCTTTTACGCCTTGCTTGTTTTGATATTTGTGAATAGTGCAACCCAATCTTTTCTCGGTACCCTTTCAACGCTTGAGTTAAAGAATTATGCCCAGAACTATCGTCCCGTTATTGACTATTTGAACACAGACAAAAACCCTTCGGTAATTTTGGCGTCAGACCCATTTTATGAACTGTTGTTCATCGTCTATACCCCGCATGATCTATTTTGGAACGGCATGGCACTCGCTTTTAACACCCCCGGCAGCGCTCTGCGAGACGCATTTGTAGTGTACCGCTATCTTAATAAAGACTTGCGTACAGAGCCGCTTGATTATGCGGGCAGCAGTGCTATGCCTGCCGGTCAATATAAAGAGCTTTATGTTTCCTTTAAGCACTATATGGTTAATTTTTTGGGGAAGGATGACGCCGCTTTTTACACGGCACTCGCTGCAGCGGAAGACATAACAGATATCCTGAAGAGGCACCAGGTGAAGTATATTGTTTGGGATAAAAACAAAAATCCAGAATGGGACCTCTCCATCCTTCGCGGATTACGGGAGGTATTGGTGTACCGCAATATATATGTATACCTCATCTCATAGATCATATTGCATGATAAGACGATGACTTAAAAAGTGGATATTCTAAACCCCCTCTTTCATTTACGGTAACATTGTTCCTATGAAAACGGATGTTGAACTCTCAATTATCATCGCGTGCTACAACGAAGAGCGGCGGATAGCCGTTGCTTTACCAAATCTGCTTTCGTATTTGGAACGCATGGCGATTTCGCATGAAATCATTATTGTTGATGACGGGAGCAGTGATTTAACTCGCTCCATTGTCGAAGATATCGCAAAAACGCATCACGCCGTGCGCCTGGTCTCGCACTTTCCGAATCGAGGCCGCGGGGCCTCAATTCGGGAGGGGGTATTCGCATCGGTAGGAGAAGTCATTCTTGAGACAGACGCCGATATGAGTACTGCCAAAGAAGCTATCGGGAGGTTTCTTAACTATCTTCGGGAACATCCGGATGTGTCGGCCGCTTTTGGAAGCCGCAATCTTCCGGCCTCTCGTATCATAAAGGGTAAGACGTTTGTCCGATGGTTTCTGGGCAGCTGTTTTTTGTATATCGCGAGATTTCTTTTTATGTGTCCGTCGGTTACCGATCTTACGCTCGGATTTAAGATGCTTCGTCGAAATGCCGCGCTGGATATCTTCGCTCGCCAATATGATAATCATTTCGTCGCGGAGGCTGAAATCGTCTACGTCACCAAACTTCGCGGCTTTGCGATGGTCGAACTTCCGATTTCATGGAATAATGAACGCGATTCAAGAGTGAAGGTGATACGCGATTCTCTACGTTCACTAAGCGGTCTGGCGCGTATCTTACTGCGCCGCGTCCAAGGCAAATATCGCTGATCACGAATTTTCCGAGCCTTTAGTTGTTTTTTAGCGGCTGCAGTATAGACTTAGCTAAGCATCTTACGTGAGTTGATGCCCTTGTTCGTGGTTACTCGTATTTTCCTTTTAACTCTATGAAATGCTTGTTGTGCCGCAAGAATAAAACCATTAAACTTCTTGATCTTGGGAAACAGCCTCTCGCGAATAAATATCCCGCGAGCGAGGCGCTATTCAAAACGGAAGATTTTTTCCCTCTGGTCGTTTTTTTCTGCGCCAATTGCAAAAATGTCCAACTCGGGACCATCGTCTCCCGAGAAAGGATGTTTGAGGACTATTATTACCTCTCTTCAGTCAACCCGGGACTGGTAAGACATTTTGAACAACTGGCAGAGAATCTGTCCAAGGCAAAATTTGTCGTGGATATCGGTTCTAATGACGGCATCTTGCTTAAACCTCTGAAGGAGAGGGGCGTAAAAGCGATTGGAGTTGACCCCTCTATCAATGTCGGGAAAATTGCCAATGACGCGGGGCTCACGACCATTGTCGCCTTCTTCAATCAAGAGATTGTCCAAACAATAATAAAGCAGTACGGTAAACCGGATGTGGTGGTCGCATCAAGTATCTTCACTCACCTCGAAGACCCTCATCAGTTTATTGAGGCAGTGAAAGAGTTGATGACTCCAGACGGTGATTTTATTATAGAGGTTGAGTATATAGGAGATATCTTAAAAGAGGTTCAGTTTGAAAGATTCTATTTGGACAGAGTATTTTATTATTCACTGACCTCGCTCAAGCATCTATTTGAAGCGCACGAGATGTACATAGCCGACGCGGAAAAGATAGAACCCCACGGTGGATCGCTCCGGGTAATCGCTCGCAAAAGAGGAGCTCCGGGAAAAATGTCGGCGAGGACTAAACGCGTGCTTCGCGAAGAGGCAGCAAAATTGACTCCGACCACACTCAAGAAATTTAAACAAAAAGTGGAAAGTTATATCGGCGCTTTTCGCGACAAACTCAAAGAATACAAGAAGCTGAAATTAAAAGTTGCAGGGTATGGCGCTCCCGCCCGAGTGGCGACCATAACCAATTTCGGCAAAATCGGGCAGGAGCTTATTGAATTTATTGTGGATGACAGTCCTCTGAAACAAAACAGGTTTAGTCCGGGAATGCACATTCCGATTGTGCCAAATAATTATCTTGGGAGACATAAACCAGATATTTTGGTAGTCTTTGCCTACGAATATTTTGATGACATTAAGAAAAAAACCGTGGGTGGAAATTATCGGTATCTTATTGCCATTCCGCCAAGAGAGGTTACATAACTGTTTAAACAACCATGTCCGAAAAAATAATTAAGGAAGATATAGCGACCATCGCCAAGGGTTTGGGGAAAGATGCCAAAAAATTAGAGGGCAAAACCGTTTTTCTTAGTGGAGGCGGAGGATTTTTGGGAAAGTATATCGTTGGCACGATCTGCTACTTGAACGATAATATACTCTCGAAACCCTGTCGCGTCATATCCGTTGATAACTTTATCACCGGTAAAGCTCATCCACACTTCAATTACAAAGGGCGTCATGACGTTCTTGAGGTCTGGGGCGACATTACGGAGCGGCTTCCGATCCGCGAGTCTCTTCACTACATTATTCACGCCGCGGGGCTCGCTTCGCCGGTCTACTACAAAAAATATCCTCTTGAAACTATTGACAGTGCGGTTGCCGGAGTCAGGCATCTCTTGGAGCTCGCCAGAAAAAATAAAGAAACCATAGAAGGGTTCCTATTTTTCAGTTCTAGCGAAATCTACGGTGACCCAGATGAAAAGGCGGTGCCGACGCCCGAAACCTACCACGGATATGTTTCTTCCGTAGGTCCCCGCGCCTGTTATGATGAATCAAAGCGTCTGGGTGAAACCATTACCACTATCTATTTCGAGCAATTTGGAATACCGGGCAAAATTGTCAGACAGTTTAACGTGTTCGGCCCCGGCATGGACCACAATGACCGTAGAGTGGTTCCGATGTTCGCGTACAAGGCGCTTAACAAAGAGTCAATTCCGGTGCACGGCGATGGTCGCCAGACCAGGACATTCTGCTACATCACCGACGCCATCACCGGTTTTTTAAAGGTGCTTCTGCTGGGCAAGCCAGGCCATGCCTACAATATCGGCAACAAAGACAATGAGATTTCCATGCGCGACTTAGCGCGACTCTTCGTAGACATTGAAGGCGGCGGTGCTTCATTTGAGCTCATACCCTATCCTGAAACGTATCCCGCGGGAGAGCCCCAAAGACGCTGTCCCGACCTCTCAAAAGCCGAGCTACACCTCGCATACAAAGCGGCCGTGTCTCTCAAGAAAGGGTTGGCTCGCTTCATTGATTGGTGCCGAAGCGAAGAAATGTATGTTGGAAAGACGCACACAACGAAAACCAAAGTAAAATTTCAACCGAAGCGAAAAACTAGAAAAACTCGCTAATGAAAACTCTTGCGCTAATCGGTGTCGGCAAATGGGGTAAGAATATAGTTTCAACTTTGGAAACAATTCCCGACGCCAATTTAAAATATCTATCCGCTCGCGACCTAGAATCGCTGTCTTCGTATGGAGAGAAACATGAAAAGGTATCTGACTGGCATGTACTTCTAAAAAAGAAAGATCTTGATGCGGTACTCATCGCTACCCCTCCCTCCCCGCACTGCATGCTCATAGAATCAGCCCTCAAAGCCGGCAAGCATGTTTTTGTGGAGAAACCGATGGTGCTTTCTTCGGATGAGGCAAAACGAATTCAAAAGCTCGTTGCTTCAACGGGGAACGTTTTCATGGTGGGCTATCAGTACCTCTTTAACGACAATATACGCTACATAAAAAAGGAAATTGAGAAGGGAACACTTGGGAAGATTCTCTCCGTTAAGAGCGAACATATCGTAAGTCCCTCGCGCCCAGATGTGAACATCTTCTGGGATGCCGGACCACACCCGCTCTCGGTGTTTCAATATTTATTCAATCCTCAAAATTTGATTTCCGCCGAAGGAAGCATCAAACATGACAGAGCTTCCATACAACTAAAATTTTCCGCCAGAGGCGGATCCGCCTCTGGCGGAGAAAACGCTTCGTCACTCGAAATTATCGCCGCTTGTTTCGGGCAAACCAAAGTTAGAAAACTGACCGTTACGGGGGAAAAAGCGACTGCGGTCTTGGACGAAACTTTGGAAAGAAATAAACTCGCTATTCTCAAAGACGGAACCGTCTGTTACCCGGAAATTGATTCAAGAGAATCGCTTCGAAACGAACTGGAACATTTCATCCGTTGCATTCAAACCGGCTCGACACCGCTCACTGATATTCATTTCGGCTGTCGGATAACCGAGTGGCTTGAAACCATTTCAAAGCTACTTACATAGGGTTACCCTTGTATTTTAAGTGAACAAGCCGGGCATAAAAATCCTTGACATCTTGTTGCTAGTATGATAGACTACGGACAGTGAAGTTCACAATCCAAAAATCAAATAAGACCTAAGAAAAAGCTCAATACAGACACGGAAACGGGTACAGAAAGTTTCTGTAAGTTGCTAAGTACGCCGCCGAGAAGAGACAGGGGATTCGTCAAGGAACGCAGGTTTGAAAAAGTTTCCACTGCCCATTTGCTGGCAGTGTTGCTTCCTCCACTCGACGAAATCAAAGACGAGCTCGAGGCCCGCGGTCCAGAAATTGTTTGGAAAGTTATTGCAAGACTGAGACGTTTCCAGGACACACAGTATGGCTATTACCCTTGGAGCGTCAAGAAAGATTATTGGGAGGTTTTTCTGCTCCTCTCGGTGATTCTGGAAAATGCCCGACCAAAACACGCCAGGACACTTGCGGGAATGCTCTCCTGGGAAAGCATGGTCGGTATGAGTTATGGTGGAATGATCGTGGAAACACTCGAAAAGATCGGCAACAGTTCGGTTGTTCGTCTACTCAGGGAACATCGAAGAATGCTCAAGGCATTCTATCGGAAAAACCCTTCCAGTGATCGTGAGTCAGAGAAAGAGACACCGACTGCGAGATCATATCGTTTGAAGGGTATCAAAAGGGCCATTAAGGCCTGTGATCAAAGAGAATGAAAAACGAAACCGTCTGCCTAGGTCTTTCTGGTAGCAAAGCGCTGATCCTTCGAAGCCATAGCGAGCCGGTAGTTTTGCCAACGTTTAGAAGCAAAACTACCGGTTTTTTATAAACCAAGAATCGAAAAAATTGTACTAAATAGAAAAGGGCCGTGAACTGGTCACGGCCCTGCGAAAACTGAAAAGAGAAACTATTTTACTATTGATGCCGCGTTCATTCCCGGCACTCCGGCACTGAAGGCCAACGCACGGTCATACCAAATGATGGCGCTTCGATAACCCGGACTTGCTTTTTGCAACCTGGCGGAAGGATAACATAGTCCCGGTTGGAGCCCTTGAGTTCAATAGCCTGGGGAACAAAAGCACCATTCCCGTCGGGGACTTCAAGCATGAGCCTAAGCGTACCCTTTTCCACTATGATGAACTCGGTACCCCCGAACTCTTTCTGCCCGTAGTTCGGCTGGCTATCGTAGTGCCAGATTTTAATCTCTAAGTCTTTGCTGTTGCCGAGACCTTCCGGGATAAAGTACCCCACCACCCATCCTTTTCTTGCCGATGCGGCTGCGTCTGCCGCGTTTCCAACGATAATTTCCTGAAGCACGAGACCTCCATGGCTGAGATTAGACGATGATCAGCGAAAATGTTCCCAAGGAACGTTTATTGATCTCCCTACATTATACACATATTTGCTAGCCTGTCAAGCTTTCGTGCGGTAACTATCCACACCTCTTAATTCTCCCTTTACTAAAGGGAGTGGCCATAGGCCGAGGGATTTTTCTGATTCATAATAAATACTCTCTATGGGCGAGCTCGCCCCGAGCTTTAGCCGCCCTCGAAGACTCGGGCACCTCCTTTTCCGCCGAAGGCGGATCCGCCTTTGGCGGAAGAAAAGGAGGAATTAAGCCATTTTTCGGGAGGTGTGGACACTTACTTCGTGCGGGGAAACGATTCGTATTCTCATTCGCCTTTTTCCTTTATTATTTTTCTTCATAACGCTTAATTTTACCTTAAGCGTTGCATTTCATTGTTGAACTAGCCGTAGTCTCGTGTACGCTTTGGAGTACGTGTGATATGCTAGAAAACGTTTTTATAATATCCAAGGGACATGTCACACAGCGAACGTATCGCTTATTTTATTCACGAACATAAATCGGCACTTTTAAGCGCGCTTGTTGCCGCGGTGGTGGTCTTTCTGCCCGCGTTCCTCTATCCGTTCATGGCGGATTCCTATAAAGGAATCAATGTCGGCAATTTTGGCGTTGATGAGTTTCATTATCTTTCCATGGGGAAGGAATTGTTAGAAGGGAATGGTTTGGGAAATTTGTTTTTGCGTGAAGGTAAAGATCAAGGTAACCCCGAGCAGAAATATACTCCGTATCTTGTGCTTCCCGTCAAATGGTTCGGGTTGGAGGATACCATCACGATTGTTACCTTGACCACTGTCTACGGAATGATTGGCGTCTTTATATTAGTGCTCCTCATTTATTTGTTCGCGTTGCAACTCTCTCACGATAAGCAACTTTCTCTTATCTCTGCGCTTTTTGTTGTGCTCGGCTATAATTTTCTGACGAACTATCTTCCATTTTATTTTGTTAACCTTTATTCGCGTCCTCTTATCCCGCTAACGCCTGCGCTCGGAGTATTCCTATATTTGAATTTATTATTGAAGAGCTTACAGAGTCCAAAGCGAAGATATGTATGGTTGGCCGGCATTGCTTTCGGGTTGTCATTTTATATTTATTTTTATGCGTGGACCTTTATCTCGGTAGTATCGGTTATTCTTTCTGCGTTTTATTTCTTTATTAAAAAAGAAACCGAGCAGTGCAAAAAAATACTTCAGATAACACTTATTGGTTTTCTTCTGGGTTCCGTTGAACTCTTCCTTTTGTTTTCATTTTCCGCTACCGATATGGGCAAACAGATTTTGCTGTATGGGGGAGGGACATTAACCAATGTTTTTACTATCGTGAAGATTTCATGGTTCGCGCTTATGTTCTCTCTTGTTTATTGGTATTGGCATCGAGACGACCCGAATATACCGATTATGCTCGCGCTTATTCTTTCCGGCATTGTGGCTATTAACCAGGGGGTTATCACAGGAAGAGAATTTCAACGGTTTCACTATTTCTGGTATTTCATCTTGCCAACGGTCACCGTTTTTGGGTTGTATATGACATGGAAGATTATCCAATCGGAGAAACTTCGGAAATTGCTGTTCTATTTTATTTTTACAGCGGCGTTTGTTAACGGCGCCGTTCAATCATACATAGGAACTCTTACCACACTCCCTATGAAAAACCACATGCAGTACTATCAGCCGATTATAGAGTACCTTAATCGAGAAGAAAGCCCAGCGGTTATTCTAGGGTCCGATCAGTTTAACGAAGGATTGTTTACAACCTACACCAAACACGATTTATTTTGGCAACACCAAGCGTTGGTGTATAACACCTCCATCTTTACGCTTCGCGACGCTCTGTTCGTGTACCTCTATTTGAATAGAGAATCGCGTGATGACATTCTCGCGTTTGTGCGAGATTCAACGACACCAAATAATGATTATAAAGATCTGTATACCCAACTCCGAAGATATTACACGGATCCAACTTCCCCTGGAAAAGAGCGACTTTCCGTAAAAGAGTTTGATGAGAGAATCGTATTTGACTATAATGTGTTCAGACAAAATCCGGACAATGTTAAAGATGTGTTGCGAGCGCACGGGGTAAACTATGTGGTATGGGATAAAAGTGTAAATCCAGAGTGGGACCTTTCTCCTATATCAGGTCTTACGACACTTGTTTCCAGCAATGATATTTATCTATATTCCATAGAGTATGGAAATTAAGACATACAATGATTTGGATGTCTTTGAGGAAACACATTGGTGGTATATAGGGAGGTATCGTATTATTGAAAGCTTTTTACAAAGATATTCTTTCAAAATAGGGCGAGTTCTTGATATCGGAGCTGGAACCGGCTACAACACACTTCTCTTGGGGCGCTACGTTCGGGAAGTATATGCTCTTGAACCAGCCGAGGCTGCAATTAAACTATTTAAAAACAAGCAGGTAACTGTTTTTCAAAGCGATCTTACTTCGTTTGTTCCTCCTTTCCAGTTTGACTTGGCCACCCTTTTTGACGTATTAGAACATATCAAAGACGATACTACCGCTCTGATTCGGATTAGAAGTTTCCTTTCTAGCAACGGGAAGGTTATTATTACAGTTCCCGCTTTACCGATATTGTGGAGCGCCCACGATAAAGTCCATCATCATTTTAGGAGGTATACGAAACGGACATTAAAAGAAGTCGTTGAAAAGGCAGGTTTTTCGATCGTTCGAATGACCTATTTCAATTTTTATCTTTTTCCTATTATTTTAATTGTCAGGATTTTAGGAAGAGTGTTTCCCCAAAAACAGGACTCCGATTTCAGGCATCTCCCTAAACTCATCAATACATTTCTTGCCTCAGTGTTTGGTTCCGAACGATATCTACTTCAGTTTCTGGATATCCCGCTTGGCGTGTCACTTGTATGCGTTTTAGAAAAAGCCGAATAATTCTCACAACGTTGCTTTTTCGTTTTTGACACACCATATATTGAAAAACTCACTGGCGTGTGAGCCGTCCTTGGGTTTTGGTAGCAACGCGTCAAACTTAGTGTTTCGGACCGGCGAAAGCCTGGTAAGACCGTTTTGAGTTACTGCGGAAATCTCAAATCCGTGCCGTTCAATACTTTGTAGAAACGCGAGCGGAGTGCTTCCGGCCGCTTCTATCCACGCCGGCGCGAATTCCGTGACAAGAATCTTTGCGCTAGCGAGCGTTCGTGTCATTCCGCGAAGCGCAGATACCTCTCCGCCTTCAATATCCATTTTTATGATATCGACGCGCTGGATGTGTTTTTGTTCGCGCCACGAATCAAGCGTTGTAGAGATTACCGTAATCTTTTTCTTAGCAAAATTAAGCGGCACATTCGGAAGGGTGCTGTGCGCTCCGCTTTTGTCGTCATAGTGATAAAAATCAATGACGCCGCCCCTATCTGTAAGCGCAAGTTGTTCGCGGCACACATTACCGCGTCCTCGCGTATTCTGTTCAAGTAACGCATAGTTTGTCGGGTCAGCCTCAAATGCGTACACGCAACCGCGCTTCCCGACTAGAGCGGAAAAAAGGCGAGTGAAATACCCGATGTGCGCTCCTATATCAACGACTACCATTCCTGGTTTTAGAATTTTTTTGAAGAGCGCGCACGTATCTTTTTCGTACATTCCGAAAAGCATATCCAGTTTCCACCGGCGGATATAGTTTGTCGGGAACGAAAAACATTTTGCGAGGGCAATAAGTTTTGTCAGAAAATCAAGAATCGCGTAAATACCTCGGTCAAGCCAAGGAGCGTGTACCCATGTTCTATATAACTTCCGGAGTGCGGTTATCATATGCGTAAACATTGATATATAAAGTATACCGCATAACTTTGCGTTAATACTCTAGTTATTTATACTATTAGGACTTACGCACTTTCTCGTTTTCCGGTGTCATTCTAGTGAAAACTGGAATCGAGAGTATGCAGTATAGTCCTGGATCCCCGCCTCCGCGGTTGAGAAGCGAAACCTCCCGCTTCGCAAGACTTTTTGAGATAATTTCCGAATTATCCAAAAGGTGGACAGTTCCTGTATGGAATGATAGAGGAAGAATACACGAAATATGCTAAAATGCGTAAGTCCTGACTATAACTGTTACTCGAGGATTTTTAAATGTTTTTGATGCCGTCACCATGAAAGGATGTTTTTATCTGCAGCGTCAATTTGCCTATATTGGGCACACGATGATTTCCTTACTTAAGGAGCGTCATAACATAAACGACTTTTGCGGGTATGTGTTGCTTCGCTCAAGTTTTCAATTTCTGCGGAACCAAAAAGAAGTTTCTTATACTTCCTTGCTTCTTGAAGATGATATTCTTGCGCAGTATAAAAATGAAAAAATAGATTATACCTACTTATCGTATCTTGAAAAAGAGTATGGCATCCCTAACCTATGGCCGTTTATCATTCCTGACAGAGTGATTCGGTACAATCTTTATCTTCGCGCGTATCCTCATGATGTGTCAGTCTATACGCATGAAGATATGATAAAGATGTTGCAGGTCACCGCTCGCGCAATCATTGAATTCTTTGAAAAGGAAAATCCCGATTTCATTGTTTTTTCTGTCGTTGGAAATTTGAGCAGCATGCTTTTGTACCACATCGCAAAGAAGAAAGGCATAAGAACATTTATTATTGAAGGGCCAAGGATCGGTATAAGATATTTCTTCACTGAACGGTATGACCGTTCAACATTCCTTGAGCAGCGGCTCAAAGAGATGCAAAAGATCACTCCGTCGGAGAACAAGCCATGTTTTGCGGAGGCGCGGAAATTTTTGTCTGATTTCCAGAGCGCTCCGCGTTATTTCCTGCAAGGGGCAAGCATTGCAGAGGTTGTCACAACAAATTTTGATGTGCGACGACTCCGTTATTTCAAATTTTTGCTACCTCATAATCTCTTTCGTTCAATGCGATGGACAGTTCATGCGGTTCTTCAGTATCTGTGCAATACGAACAAAGATGATTACATCATCATGAAGCCGTGGCACGAACTCATAGACAAAGTCACGAGAAAGGTGAGAATCCTCCGGGGTTATGGAGATCTCTATGATAAGCCTGTTTCCGGAGAAGATTTTGCCTATTTCGCGCTTCATACAGAGCCAGAGGCGTATCCGATGGTTTTGGCGCCTTTTTATATTGACCAGCTCTGGCTCGCGAAGCAAATTGCACGCTCGCTTCCGCTATCGTACAAATTGTATGTGAAGGACCACCCAGTTATGATGGGTCTTCGGACTCGCGGATACTACAAGGAATTAAAAAAGATTCCAAATATCCGTTTGATTAACCCTGCGGTGTCCAGTTTGGAGCTGATTCAAAAAGGGAAACTCACTCTCACTATTACCGGAACGACAGGGTGGGAAGCGGCGCTGCTCAAAAAGCCAGTTATTATCTTTGGTAATATGTATTATGATACACTGGCTGGAGTTAAAAAATGTCTTAATATTCAGGATTTGCCATTTCTCATAAAGCAGCAATTGGAATCATTTTTTTATGACGAAGAAGAACTTCTTGATTTGATTGCGTCTGCAATTGAGGAAAGTGTTGATGTTGACTTCATACAAATGTGGGATATTGAGGGAGGGGTAGAGTTTAAGAAAAATAGAGAACGGTTGATACCCTTTGTTGATTTGCTGGCAAAAAAGCTCTCAAATAAAAGATAAAGAAAGGTAGGATAACTAACACATGAATATACTTGTAACAGGGGGTGCTGGGTACATCGGTTCGGTTCTTGTGCCGACGCTCCTTTCGGGCGATCATACGGTAACGGTCATTGATAATTTCATGTACCGCCAGAGTTCTCTTTTGGATGTGTGCCACGATGCGCGGCTTCGCATCATACGCGGCGACGCGCGTACTGGAGATCTCATTCGTCGGGAGATTGAAGCGGCTGATGTGATTCTACCGCTTGCGTGCCTGACGGGTGCGCCCATCTGCGACCGGTATCCAGAAGAGGCGAGATCGATAAATCTGGGAACTATTAAGTTGATTTTGAAACACCGGCGTCCTGAACAAAAAATTATCTTCCCCACGACGAATAGCGGGTATGGGATCGGGGAGGAAAGTATGTATTGCACCGAAGAAACTCCCTTACGACCTGTTTCGCTCTACGGTCGTCTTAAAGTGGAAGCAGAACAGGTGATACTCGAAGGCGGTAATGCGATTACCCTTCGTCTCGCCACGGTATTCGGTGTGAGCCCGCGGATGCGTTTGGATTTGTTAGTGAATGATTTTGTGTATCGCGCGGTTCGGGACGGATTTATCGTTCTCTTTGAGTCGCACTTCAAGCGGAACTTTGTGCATATCCGGGATGTTGCCGGCGCGTTTGTGCATTGCCTCAATCATTTTGATTCCCTGAAAGGCGGCGCCTACAATGTTGGTTTGAGCACGGCGAATTTGAGCAAGAAAGAGCTGTGTGAAGAAATCAAGAAGCAACTGCCGAATTTTTATTTCGTGGAAGCCCCGGTTGGCACAGATCCGGACAAACGAAACTATATGGTGAGCAACGAGAAGATTGAGAAGACCGGATTTTCCGCGCGCATCTCTCTTTCCGAAGGCATCGCGGAACTCATCAAAGGGTATCAGGCACTGCCGGGCAGTCAGTTTTCCAATATATAGATTGTGTATGTTTCGAACTATGTTCTGCATCACGCGAACGCCCTTGCGCATTTCTTTTTTCGGCGGAGGCACTGATTATCCGGCGTGGTACGAAAAACACGGCGGCGCGGTTTTGAGCGCTTCCATTGACAAGTACTCGTACATCACCTGCCGGTATCTGCCTCAATTTTTTGAGCACAAATATCGCATCGCATATTCCGTCATAGAGAAGCGGAAGCGGTGGGAAGATATAGACCATCCGTCAGTGCGGGAGAGCATTGGCTTTCTGGGGGTCACCGACGGTCTTGAGATTTCTTATACCAGCGATGTCCCAGCGAAGTCCGGGCTTGGCTCCAGTTCTGCGTTTACCGTCGGTTTACTCCACGCGCTCTATGCACTGCAGGGAAAGACGGTCACCAAACGGCAGCTTGCGCTTGACGCAATGTATGTTGAGCAGAAATTGATTCAGGAGCATGTCGGTTCGCAGGACCAGGTGGCGGCTGCGTTCGGAGGATTCAACAAAATTGAGTTCAAGGCGAAGAACTCTTTTCAGGTAACGCCGTTTCCCGTTGCGCGCGAGCGGTTACAGTCGCTGCAAAAACATTTGATGCTTTTTTTCACCGGCATCTCGCGCAACGCGTCTGATATTGCCTGCGAACAGATTAAGGGCATCAAGCGGCATACCGTTAACCTGCATTCGCTTTCCGAACTTACTGCTGCGGCGGAAAAATTGCTCATTGTCCCCCGCGCGCCGCTTGATGAGTTCGGGCGGTTGCTCCACGAGAGTTGGCAGATTAAGCGCGCGGTAACGAATAAAATTACCACGCCGTTTATTGACAGCATCTATGAGGATGCGCGAGCCGCCGGGGCGCTCGGCGGAAAGCTTCTTGGCGCCGGCGGCGGCGGATTTATGCTCTTTTTTGTGCAGCCGGAAAAACAGGCCAAGGTGCGCGCGCGGCTCCGAAAGTTGTTGGAAGTGCCCTTTGCTTTTGAACATCTGGGAAGCCAGCTTATTTACTATGGACCGACCACTGCATAAACTCGCTGCGGCAGGGGAAGGGGGAACCGCGCTTGATGTGGTAATCCTCTGCGGCGGGCAGGGGACGCGGCTTCGCCCGGTCATCTCCGACCGGCCGAAAGTGCTTGCGACGGTCGGAGGAAGGCCGTTTCTCTCGCTTTTACTGGAGCGGGTGCGGGCGCAGGGATTTGAGCGGATTATTCTCTGCATCGGATACAAGGGCGGCATGGTGCGGAAAGTCCTCAAAAGTGAAGTTCCTCCGCTTATATTTTCTGAAGAAAATGAGCCGCTCGGAACAGGCGGGGCGCTCAAAAAAGCCCTTCCATTAGTCCAGACCCCGGATTTTATCGTAATGAACGGCGACACATTCTGTCCCGTATCCCTTCACGAGCTGGTCAATTTCCACCGCGCGCGCCGCGCTTTGCTTTCTCTTGTGCTCAACCGCAGCGCGCGTTCTGACGGAGGCAGCATTATGCTTGATGCCGACCGAAGAATTACTCATTTTAAGGAAAAAGAATCCATTGCCGGCACACCCCCGCGCCAATCTGGCGCAACGGATTTGCGTGGGGGTAAAGGTTGCTTAAGCGCTGGTGTCTATATGATGAAAAAGGAGGTGGAGAGATTTATGCCAAAGAGACCAATGTTTTCTTTGGAATACGATTTTTTTCCTAAAATTATACGCTCCGTCCCCTGTTTCGGGTTTGTCACCAGTGAAGATGCTATTGATATCGGCACACCCGAACGGTATCATGAAGCTACGCGGCGTTTTAGAAAACGAATGCGTGGTGGCACAGGCAGGTTATGAAAGAAGAAATAGTCGCACAACTGAAAGAAAGCGCGCGCGTGAAGCTTGCGGTCGCGGATTCGCTTGCCGATGTCATAGCGGGGGCGGCGAAGGCGATTGCGGAGGCGTTTCGCGCGGGAGGAAAACTCTTGATTATAGGGAATGGCGGCAGCGCCGCGGACGCGCAACACATGGCCGCAGAATTGGTCAGCCGTTTTAAACTGGAAAGAAAAGCGCTTCCGGCGCTCGCGCTGACGACCGACACCTCAATTCTCTCTGCTATCGGCAATGACAGCGGTTTTGAGTTCGTCTTCTCCCGTCAGGTGGAAGCGCTCGCGAATCATCCATCGGATATTTTACTTGCGATCTCCACGAGCGGAAACTCTCGCAATGTGCTCAAGGCGGTGACGGCTGCGAAAAGGAGAAAACTTCAGACCGTTTGCCTCACCGGGCAGGGCGGCGCTCTTCGGACTATGGTTGATTTTGCCATTGCCGTGCCGTCAAAAGACACACAGCGCATTCAGGAAGCGCACGGTACCATCGGCCACATCCTCTGTGGTCTTGTTGAGCAGGAGCTTTTCTCATAGACCTGTATGGAGCAGTATCTTATCACGGGAGGTTTTGGGAGAATGGGGTCGGAGCTTCGCGGCAAGATTTCTGCTGTGACGCCTACCTCCGCGGAGATGGATATTCTTGATGAGGACCGCGTCGCTCATTATTTGTTGCATTATCCGGTCACCGCTATTTTGCATCTTGCCGCTATAAGCAATAGCGTGCTCGCGGAGAAGGAAAAACTTAATTCATATCGCGTGAATGTGCAGGGTACGGCGGTAACGGCCCGCGTTGCCGCAAAGTTCCACAAGAAGATTATTTACCTTTCCACTGATTATGTCTTTCCCGGGACCAGGGGGAGGTACAAAGAAACCGACGAGCCAGCTCCGGCGAATTGGTACGGTTTTACCAAGTATGCCGGGGAGCTGGAGATTCAAAGTCGCACCGAGAACTTTTTGATTATTCGGACCGCCTTTCGGCCAACCGCTTGGCCGTTTTCTACCGCATATAGCAATGTCTTGACCAGCGCGGATTATGCGGATGTGATTGCGCAGGAAATTCTCCTTGCGCTCTCACTCAATCTTTCCGGCATTCTTCACATCGGTACTGCGCCAAAGACCCTTTTTGAACTTGCGCGGCGCCGTAATCCGGAAGTCGGCGAGGAATTAGCTCCGGAGTCGTTTCCGAAGCGGAAGGATTTATGCATTGACAAATGGGAAAAGATTAAAAGAAAAGCATTGAATACATAAAGCGATGCATTCATTATGAAAATCATTGTATTAGGGAGCAAAGGATTTATCGGGAAGAATATGCTGCGGCATCTTGCAAAGACCCGCCACAAGGTCTTTCCGTTTTCCCGCGAGACCGTTGATTTGCTTGACCGCGAAGCGCTGACGCAGCAATTTAAGCGGGTGAAGCCCGACGCGATTATTAACTGCGCGGCTCACACCGGGAGCGGCCGCTATGTGAATACCCACGCCGCTGATGTGTTTAGCGATAATGCGCAGATGTCGCTCAATCTTTACGCGGCTGTTTTGCAAGAAAGCCCGAAGGCGCGGGTTATCAATATTCTTTCCAACTGTTCCTATCCTGGAGATAGGGGATTTCAACATGAAGCCGAGTGGCTCCAAGGTCCTGTGCATGAGTCCATCTTTGCGTACGGAAATGCGAAACGCACGCTATATTACATTGCATACTGTTTCGACAAACAATATGGAATAAGGAGCGTTAATTTCTTAATACCCGAAGTGTTCGGGCCAGGCGATTATACCGACCCTTCCCATACACACGCGGTAAACGGAATGATTATTCGCATGGTAAAGGCAAAGCGCAATGATGACGCGGAGTTTGAAATTTGGGGTTCGGGAAAGCCAATTCGTGAAGCCATGTATGTTGACGATGTGGTTAAACTTCTGTTATTTGGTTTGAATACGAACAATGATTTCTTGTACCCTGTTAACCTAGGACAAGGGAAGGGACATTCTATAGCAAAGACCGCTGGAATCATTGCTTCTATTTTGAAGTACAAAGGTAAACTAGTGTGCAACAAAAAGTACCAGGACGGCGCCTTTAAAAAAGTGTTGTCGGCGCGTAAATTTAAGAAAACATTTCCTGGCTATTCTTTTGTTGATTTCAGGAAAGGCATAAAAAAGACGATTGCATATTATGAATCTGTGTTGTAAGCATGGTTACTGATTTTAGGAAGTGGGAATACAAGCGGAAACTTATCGATCGATTGGTAAGCGCTTTTCAAGCTGCTCGTTTTGCCGTACTTGAGCCGATTCTTCTTAGGATAGCAAGAATGCGCTTTGAGAATGCGTATCAAGATAAAAATGAGCGGCCTCTTATTTCAGTTGTGATGACCACATTTAAACGCGCCCGCCTCCTAGTTGACCGCTGTCTTCCTTCTATTCTGAATCAAACATACAAAAATTTTGAAATTGTAATAACCGCGGACAGCCGCGTTGATGAAACAGCCAAACTGCTGAAAGAGGTTAATGATCCTCGCGTGAAGTTCTTTGATGTGCCGGAGTACGAGCATTATTCCAAAGAAACAAAATTGCGATGGTATGTTGGCGGAGTTCCAAGCAGAAATAAGGCCTTGGATTTTGCAAAAGGGAAGTGGATTGCGGAGATAGATGATGACGATATTTTTCTTCCAGAGCATCTTGAAGCATTGCTTGAGTTTGCAAAAAATGGGAACTATGAGATGGTCTCTGCGCAGTATTTGCGGGAAGAAAAGGGTGAAAAGAAAATTGTCGGCGCGCAGGATTCCATTCCACCTATCGGCGGAGTGCAAACATGGCTTTATAGGTCATATCTCAGATTTTTTAAATGGAACGTGCACTCTTGGCGGAAAAGTTATAACCGCCCGCCAGATATTGAGCGTTCTCTTCGTATGGGCTTTGCCGGCGTGCGAACCGGTTTTCTGAATAAAGTCGTTACTAAAGTAACACCCGTACCCGGTAAAGACACTACAGGACTTGATTCGTTGACCGAGGATCGTTACGACTAACCGATAATCTTTTTTGTTGCGTAAGAGTAGTAGGAAGTATTTGTAGCGCTATGGCACTAAAGGTATTTCATGATTATGTAAAAAACAGCATTAAGCCGAGATGGCCGAATGTTTTTGTCGCAATGCGCTGGTTCTATCGGGAACTGTTGAGTTTGCGATATTATCTTCAGTCAAGGATGCATCATGTCCGTTGGCTATGGCAATATGCGCAATTGTGCTTAAAGGTTTTGCAAGAACAAACGCGAAAACAATCTGCTTTGAACATTGTGGATGTAGCCCACAATTCAGGACCAATAACTCCCGCTGATTTTTCTGAATCCGTGAAAAGTGTATTAGAGAAATATGCTGGTGGTAAAAAGAGGTCGGTTCTTTCAGGAAATCTTGCTGGTTATGCTGAAAATGATGCTTTGTGCTGGAATGCTCCCTATGCGTATTATAGTTTTTCAGGATTGGCTATGAATATGCTTGCTTGCGCCAGAAGTATATTGAGGTTGTCGCCCGATAGATTGAGTATTTTGGAATTAGGGTGCGGGTCTGGCGCTCTAGGCAATTTACTGCTTCGTCTCGGTGTTTCAAGATATGTCGGTATAGACGGCAACGCGTTGGCTGGAAGATTCTCTCCATATATGCGTTACTGCAAAAACAATTTTCTGTTCCTGAATTTACAAGAGCCGATTAAATTGTATGCCAATGAAACAAGACTTTATTTTGATATCGTATGTTCATTTGAAGTGCTGGAGCATATTGCGGAGAACGCCTTGAATATATTATTGCAGAACATTACATTTCATCTGCGCGCAGGCGGACTTTTTATCTGTAGCGCATCAACGGGGGACTGGGGCGATGTGCATGTGACGGTGCGAGCGCGAGCATGGTGGATTGAACGATTTTCCAAATACGGATTGGTAGAGGTTGGGTCGCGCAATTGGGAACGAAAGATTGCCCATGGGCACCCCCACAACTGGATTCCGGAACTTTCCAATGTGTTTATACTAAGAAATAAGAAGTCATTGCGCCGAAGTGAGTAACTATATAATGCTGAAAATGGGATGTGCAATCGTGGCGAAAAGGATATAACCGCACTCCGGATATTGAATGGAAGCTTCGCATGGGCTATGCCGACATAATGACCGGTTTTCTTGAGCAAGTGGTCACGCTCGTACTGCCTATTCCGCGGAAGGAAACCACCGGGCTTGATGCTTTAACCTCGGACCGGCATCAGTAATGGTATAGTGTCATTGGCGGTTCTGGAACGAATTGCTTCGGTGCGCAGTTTTAGGTAGTACGGCATTTATTATATGAAAACGGTCTTAATTACCGGCTCCGCGGGGCTTGTCGGCTCGGAAGCCGCAGTTTTTTTTGCGGGAAAAGGATTTCATATTGTCGGCGTTGATAACGACATGCGCCGCTATTTTTTCGGCGCGGACGCGAGCACCAAGTGGAATAGCAACCGGCTTAAAAAGTCGCTCAAAGACGCGTATGAGCATTATGATGCGGACATTAGAGATGAAAAGGCGCTTGCGCGCATTTTTAAGAAACATTCCTTTGATCTTATCATTCACGCCGCGGCGCAACCCTCGCATGACTGGGCCGTTAAAGAACCGATGACGGATTTTACGATAAACGCGAACGGTACGCACCTTCTGCTGGAGCATTTTCGGAAATATTGTCCGGAATCGGTCTTTATCTTTACCTCAACCAATAAAGTGTATGGCGATCGTCCTAATACACTGCCGTTTGTTGAGAAGGAGACGCGTTATGAACTGCCGAGGCGACACCGCTACTTCAACGGCATTGACGAATCAATGAGCATTGACGGTTGCATGCACAGCGTCTTCGGCGCGTCAAAGGTTGCCGCGGATGTGATGGTGCAGGAATACGGGAAATATTTTGGTCTGTACACATGTATCTTTCGGGGAGGGTGCCTTACGGGCCCTGCCCAGAGCGGCTCCCAACTTCACGGTTTTTTATCCTATCTCATCAAATGCATTGCTACGGGAAGGAAATACACTATTCTCGGCTATAAAGGGAAGCAGGTTCGTGATAACATCCATTCGTACGATTTGGTCAACGCTTTTTACCATGTGTACCGGAAACCGCGGCGCGGCGAGGTGTATAATATGGGAGGAGGGCGGCAGTCCAACATTTCGGTGCTTGAAGCAATTAAAAAGACAGAAAAGATTCTCAATAAAAAAGCGGTGTACGAGTATGTGGAGACCAACCGAGTCGGCGACCACCTTTGGTACATAACCGACATGTCTAAATTCAAATCGCATTATCCGAAGTGGAAGTTCAAATACGGCATTGACGAAATAATAGAGGAGATTTGTAGGGCCGGTCATTTTTAATAGTTATAGGACTTACGCACTTGGCCCCTCTCCCCCTTTCAAAGGGGGAGATAGAGAGGGGGTCATGTATAACAACGATCTTACTACCACCCCTCATTCCCATCCTTGGAAAGGAGGGGAGGGTAGAACCACAGAGTCCACTCGAAAGCGCGTAAGTCCTAAGTTAATTAATACTCTCTATGCCAGAACAATTTCCACAGCAGGGAACATCATCGGGTTCGGAAGAAAGGTTTAACTTGAAAAAACCGCTAAATTTACTCGAGCGGGATGGCGACCCGCGCAAAAGCGCGTACGTGAGAAAACTTGTCAATGACGCGCGAGAGTATTGGCATACCTTCTCTGCTGGGAAAGGCGGGAGCATACGCCCTTCCATCTTCCGTCTCCATAAAGCCGAAGGGCTGTTTGAGAAAAAACCCGATGGCGGAAGAAAACATATGGCCCCTGAACACATCCTTACGGTGATGGCCGGCTGTTTTGCGTTGGCGCGTCTTTTGAAATTAAGCGAACAAGATACGCGCGACCTTTTGTTAGGAGCCGCGGTTCATGATGTGAACAAAGATATTGAGTTCCAACTTGTTCGGGAGTCAATCAAAAATCCGGAAGCGGGGTATGGCCAGCGGGGGTATGACACTGCGGGCAACATAAGCGCGCAGAAACTGAAATTCGCCGGAGTTCCGGCAAACATCATTCGCATTCATGGCGTGTGCGGACATGCGGCATGTCCGGACACAGAAACCGCGCTTCAAAAAGAAGAGCTGTCATCGGAAGATATCCAAAAACTTGTTCTCCATTACATTGACGATATTGTTACCAATCCGAACATTATTGACCCGGCCATTACGCATGATGAACAAGGAAAAAGGTTGAATGCGCTTGATAGGAGATGCATTCAAAACGAGAAAAATCAATCCTATGTAGAGTATAACGAGGCATGGAAAAATGACCCTCGGAATAAAACTGGCGAAACGGCTTTTGTCATGCAGCGAAGAGTCGGTCATCTGGTAGAGAACAAGCTGGCGGAGCTTCTCGGTGTCAATGACCCAGTAACCTTACCGGAGGTTATATACAAACAGATGCAAAAAGATATTCAAGACCATTGGGACAAGGGTAACAAAGGATAACTCCATCGCATGACGAATTACAAACATATTTTAATCACCGGCGGAGCGGGGTTTGTGGGTTCGCATCTCGCGCTCAACCTGAAGGAACTGTTCCCCGGCGCGGTTGTTACCGCGTTTGATAATCTCCATCGCCGCGGTTCGGAGCTTAACCTCCCTCGGCTTGCGAAAAACGGCGTGCAGTTTCTCCACGGCGACATCCGCAGCAAAGAGGACTTGAGGGAAGTTGTAAAGGCGGATTTGATAGTGGACTGCGTCGCCGAGCCGTCTGTTTTGGCCGGCATCAACTCGTCGCCGGAGTATCTGCTCGGCACCAATCTTTTTGGAACCGTGAACGCTCTTGAGTTGGCGCGAATATGCAAAGCTGATTTTATCTTTCTGTCAACAAGCCGGGTGTACCCACTTAAGGAACTCCGAGAGCTTGAGCTCAAAGAAACCGACACCCGATTTACATTGAAGGGCAAACAGAGAATCTATGGAGTTTCTTCTGCCGGTATTACGGAGGAGTTCCCTCTGGGAAAAAGCAGAACGCTCTACGGCGCCACTAAGCTCGCTTCCGAGCTTTTGGTTCAGGAATATGTTGCTTCTTACGGCATGCGCGCGGTTATCAACAGGTGCGGCGTTATAGCCGGTCCTTGGCAGTTCGGAAAAGTTGACCAAGGGGTAATGACATTATGGATGGCGCGCCATATATACAAAGACAGGGGACTCTCGTATATTGGGTATGGCGGTACGGGCAAACAAGTGCGGGATTTTCTCCATATTGATGATGTGTGTACCGCTATCCGTGCCGAGCTTGCGAAGTTTGAGAAGCTTAATAGCGAGGTTCTTAATGTCGGCGGAGGACTTGCGAACTGTCTGTCGCTACAGGAGATGACCAAACTATGTCAAGAGATTACCGGCAATCATATTGAGATTGCATCAATACCCGAAGACCGTCCGGGAGACATACCGCTCTATATTACAGACCATGCGAAGTTTACCGGCCTAACGGGTTGGCGTCCGAAAAAAGACGCGATGCGTACCTTTACTGATATATATGATTGGATTACGCGCCACAAGGATGCCCTGCGCGGGATATTAGAATAGCTATTCAATACGACCGTCATGCACACACGCACCATCGAGGACAGGATTATCAGCAGTTTCAACGCGATACGGTATCGGCTTGTAGAGCCGCTCCTTCTGTATTTTGCCAGGCGCAGGTACGCGAAAGAATATTCGGATAATGCCGACAATCCGCTCGTTACCATTTTGTTTCCCACTTATAATCGCGGACGGCTTGTGGTAGAACGGACTTTGCCTTCGCTTTTTTCCCAGACCTACCAAAACTTTGAGATAGTCATCGTGGGCGATGGGCCGACTGACGGGACTAAAGAATTGCTCGCGAAGATTCCGGACCCGCGGCTTCGTTACTATGAGATTCCGCACTATACGCAGTATCCCAAGGAGGTGAAGTCGCGTTGGTTTGTCGGGGGCGTCCCGCCACGAAATAAGGGTCTCGAACTAGCTCGAGGAGAATGGATTGCCGAGCTGGACGATGACGATGTCTTTACCCCAGACCATGTTGAGTCCCTTCTTCGTTTCGCCAAAAAGGGCGGGTATGAATCTGTTTCAGGTTTATGTATGGAGGAGAGGCACGGAAAGCATCGGGTGGTACCAGCCGAAGGCAACCCCCCCATCGGTGGAGTATCGACATGGCTCTATCGTTCGTATCTTCGGTTTTTTCGGTACAATATCAATAGCTGGAGAAAGGCCTATCACTGCCCCCAGGAAATAGACAGATTCCGCCGCATGGTCAGTTGCGGAGTGCGTACCGGCTTTCTTGAAAAAGTTGTGACATTCGTCTTGCCTTTGCCAGGAGCTAAGACGGTTGGGTTGGACGCGCTTGAGATACAGACGGGGCAGAAGCTTCGCTAAGAGACGAGAGCAAGTTCTGTTGAAATCGCAGAGAGACGCAAGCGCACCCGCTTTCTTATGGATACGATTCTGACAAACGAGAAGGAACTGTTGGCAAAAGGCGACCGTTACCTCGCTTCCATTCTTCTGGCGATTAAACGGAAGGGACCTCTTGGTTTGTTCGGCGCCGGCGATTTGGGGCGGAGAATGAAGAATCTTTTCGAAGAGCGGGGAGTCCGTGTCGCGTTCTTTACGGATAACGACAAAAATAAACAGGGTAAGGAAATTGCTGGTCTCCCGGTTTTTCCCCCAAGCGAAGCAGCGAAACATCGGGGTGTCTTTTTTGTTGCGTGTTCGGGAGATGCCCCGGTTATAGCAGAACAGCTGCAGCAGCTCGGCGTGCCGGAGTGCGATACCGAAATCTATTTGGCTTGTCAGGTTGTCTTTTACTCACACGCCCCGTTCCGGAGACATCGCAAGGAGCTTGCGGAGCTTTACTCGCTCCTCGCGGATGAGGCGTCACGGGAGACGCTCAGGCGCTTGGTTCTGTATGTCTATACATTAGAGTGGACTCATATCAGTGCGATACAAGAGAGTCCGCAATATTTTTTCTCTGACACATTTGCTATTCATGAGGGAGAAACAGTGGTGGACGCTGGCGCGTACACCGGGGACACTGTGCGGGATATGGTGGCGCGGTTCGGCGCGGTCTTTAAGGCGGCTCACTGTTTTGAGCCGAACAGAGAGAATTTCACTCGTCTGCGCGAGTATGTCAAGCACGCAGGCCTTGGCGGGAAAGTTGTTTTGCATCGCCTCGGGCTTTCAGACAAAAAAGAGACCCTTTGTTTTTCTGGCTCTGGAGTTGCTTTTCATATGGACCGAAAAGCAGGTAGGACCGGAGAGGTTGTTCGCACAGACACGATAGACCGTCTGTTTTCACGCCGCCCAGTGGATTTTGTTAAAATGGATATTGAAGGAGCAGAGCCTTGGGCGCTTGCAGGCGGGGCAGAGGTGATTAGACGCGACCGTCCGCGCTTGGCAATCTGTGTGTACCATGCTCCGGAACATCTCTGGACTATTCCGTTCTTTATTAAGGAGATTGTTCCCGAGTACCGTCTCTTTTTGAGGCATCACAGCGCGAGTACGCATGAGGCCGTGCTGTACGCGACCTTGTAGTATTCGTCTCTTTCCACAGTACCATGAAGAATACCCGCATCATTCCCGCCGTTCATATCAAGGGCCCGAATGTGGTCAAGCCGGTGCATACCGAGGCATTGCGCGTGGTCGGCAATCCGAAAGAATTGGCGAGGCGGTATTACGAGGAGGGAGCCGATGAGCTCATCTATCTTGATATTGTCGCGAGTTTGTACCAGAGGAATCTGGATTTTGAGTTGCTTAAATCAGTTACCGATGGCATTTTTATTCCGGTAACGGTAGGCGGCGGCATCCGGAGCATTCACGACATCAATAACGCGCTGCGCGCCGGTGCGGACAAGGTCGCCATAAATACTCATGCCATCCAGCATCCGGAATTCATTTCCGAGGCCGCGAAGGAGTTTGGGTCCCAGTGCATTATTCTCTACATTGAGGCAAAGAGGCAGCCCGCGGGTCACTATGAATGCTATACTGACGGAGGCCGAGAGAAGTCAGGAGTAGATACCGTGGAGTGGGCGAGGCGCGGTATCGGCCTCGGAGCCGGCGAGATCCTTATTTCATCAATTGATCGGGACGGCACGCGGCGCGGGTATGATGTGGAACTCGTGCGGCAGATTACCGCGTTTGCGCCTGTTCCGGTTATCGCGCATGGCGGGGCCGGCAACTTTGAGTCCATAGAGCAGGTTATTAGGGAGGGGAAGGCAGACGCGGTTGCCGCATCTTCGGTATTTCATTATGAGGATTATTCGATTGGGGAGTTAAAGGAGTATTTGAGAAAGAAAAGAGTGAGTGTGAGAGAAAATTGACCTAATTATTCTAATTACTCTAAACAAACCCCAAACACCAAGTCTGAATTTGGAATTAGGTATTAGACATTCCTTAGGTTAATTAGGTTAATTTCTTCACTATGAGTAATTAGACGAATTAGAATAATTCGATTTCATTCTTATGAAATCCATCACTATCGTTGACTACGGCGTCGGCAATCTGCAGAGTTTAAAGAAGGCGTTTGCGCATGTTGGCGCGGACGCGCGGGTCTCTGAAGATGCGGAGGAGATACGAAATGCTCATGCGGTTGTTCTTCCCGGGGTCGGTTCTTTTGAGGCCGGCATGCGCGGACTCCGGCTCCGCGGGTTGATTGAAGCGGTAAAAGAGTTTGCGCGAAGCGGCAAGTCTCTCCTCGGCATCTGTCTTGGCGCCCAGTTGCTTCTTGACCGTGGGCATGAGTTCGGAGTGCATGAGGGGTTAGCCGTCATGGAGGGAGAAGTAGTTCGGTTCCCCCCTCTTTCCGGTAACGAGAAGATCCCGCAGGTGGGTTGGAATGCGGTACGGCAACCAGAGGGGGTATCCTGGAAGGGAACGATTTTTGATTCATTCGCGAATACAGAACCGGATGTGTACTTCGTGCATTCCTATATACTGAAACCGGAAAAGAACGAGCATATTCTCGGCGCGACTGTCTACGGCGGTTTCAAGTTTGCTTCTGCCATCCGACGGGGACGCATCTTCGGGACCCAGTTTCATCCGGAGAAAAGCGGCACGGCGGGATTGGAAATAATCAAGAATTTTGTTACGCTCGTTTCATGAAAGTAAAAAAATTAGACAAACAATTGGAGACACAACCGAAAAAAGTGCGATTTTGCGCGCGGTGCGTGGTCTCCAACCAACGGCCGCGCATCACCTTTGATGCGCATGGCGTCTGCAGCGCGTGCCGCTACACCTGGAAGAAACATCATGAAATTGACTGGAAGAAACGCGAGAGAGAATTGCAGGAACTCTGCAATCGACACCGTTCCACAGACGGCTCTTTCGATGTCGTGGTGCCCGCAAGCGGCGGTAAGGATAGCGGCTATACTGCTCATATCCTAAAAACAAAATACGGCATGCATCCGCTCTGCGTGACATGGGCGCCGTTTGAATACACGGACATTGGCTGGAAGAATTTTCAGAATTTCGTGAAGTCCGGATTTACGGTGCTCAATTGTTTTCCCAGCGGAGTACTGCATCGGAAATTGGCGCGCGTGGCGTTTGAGCTTAAGGGAGATGCCTGGGAGCCGTTTGCATTCGGGCAGAAGGCGTATGCGTTTCATATTGCGCTTACATTCGGCATCCCGCTCATCTTCTACGGAGAGAACGGAGAAGTGGAGTACGGCGGCTCTTTGAAAAATGCGGATAAGCCGTTTGAGTCGGTCGCGGACTGGGAGCATCTGTATTTTAAGGGTGCTGGCGTGGACGCGCTTCTTGGGGCGGGCCGTAAGCTGGGTATCTTTACCAAAGAGGAGATGCGAGATTCGTCATTTAATCTGTACCGCCCGCCGAAACTCCGCGACATTGAAAAACTCGGTGCCGAGATGCACTGGCTCTCGTATTACCGCAAGTGGGTGCCGCAGGATAATTTTTATTACGCGCAGAAATACACCGGGTTTACCGCGAATGAAGAGGGTCGTTCAGAAGGCACCTACTCAAAATATGCAAGTTTGGACGACAAACAGGACGGATTTCATTTTTATCTCGCCTTCATCAAGTTCGGCATCGGGCGGGCGACTTCTGACGCGGCGCATGAGATTCGCGATGGGCACATTACGCGGGAGGAGGGTGTGACGCTCGTGCGGCGCTACGATGGAGAATTCCCCAAAAAGCATTTTCAATGGTTTCTTGACTACCTCGGTATTGACGAAAAACATTTCTGGGAAGTCGTGGATTCATGGCGGCCGCCGCATGTGTGGAAAAAGGTGAACGGAGAGTGGAAAGTAAGAAAGCAGGTGGAATAGTTTTTGAGTGAACGGTGAATGGGGTTGCGGTGAAGCGAACTTGATTTTTACCTTTTCGTTGCGTAGCATAGTTTCTATGAGTAAGAATACTGACGATATAAAAAAGGTGGAAAGCGAGACGCTTGCAACCTTTCAGGAAGAGATTCCTTCGCAATACTTTTCGCATAAAAGCGAAGCAGAGTATCGGGATTATGTAAGGAACGCCGAGTTTGTTTATCGGGAGTTGTTCAAATTTCCTCCTCAGATGTTCCAAGGCGCGGAACTGATAGATTTCGGAGCGGGAACCGGAGAAAACACTGTGTACATGGCAAACTGGGGCGCTACATGCACGCTTGTGGAAATGAACTCCAAGGCACAGAGTATCTCAAAGGAAGTGTTTCAAAAATACGCGCAGAATCCTGACGGCCATACATTTATCTGTGCATCAATTTTTGACTATGCGCCGATCAATGACAAGAAATATGACCTTGTTCACTGTAGGGGCGTTCTTTCACATACTGCAGCTAATGAAGTGGCTTTCCAAAAAATCGCGAACTTGGTTACACCGGGCGGGTATCTCATTTTTGGAGACCCCAATAAGGCGGGGGGATTTCAGAATATGTTGCAGCGCTTTGCCGTCTATCATTTTGCTTCAACGCCCGATGAAATGGTGGCAGTGTGCGAACTTCTCTTTAAGGAAGACATTGACCGCAGCGAGAAATTTATTCCTCGCACCCGCCGCGCCATTATTTTTGACCGATGGGTGATTCAATCCCAAGATGACCCTTCGGTTGCGGAAGTTATTGGTTGGATGGGTACGAGCGGCTTACGGCTGTATTCGTCATATCCCTCATTTATGCTGCCGTTAGTAAGTGATTCGGTTCATCATACGCCGAAGTTTGATTCAACATTGGTAGCTAACCACGGTGTGCTCGCTGAACTGGCGTGGATGTTACGGACCGAATCGGATAGCGAAGCGTTTCCTCAGTTAGTGAGCAAACTAGATCCGCTTTCGGCCGCCTTTGCAAATTTTACCTCATATGTAGCGAATCTAAATAAAAATACCAAGATTGATGCCGGCCGCTTCAAAGAATTATCGCGCGAGTTAGCACAATCTTCTGATTCGCTCAATTTTCTTCAGCTGCTTCGCGATAAATTGTTGCAGATTCTTATAGAAGCGGACGAATTTGTCAGTTTGGTCCAGGAATCTGATTTGAAGAAACTTCGTAAGTTTATTGAAAACACTAAAGTTCTTTTTAAAAGCGCGTGCGGCGTACGCCATGTTGACTTCATTGCTTATAAACCTATAGAAACCAATGCGAATTAATAGTCACAATGAATGGGATACATTGCGAGAAATTATTGTAGGCAGGGGAGACGGCCATGCTCATCTAGTTTTTCCGCATGGGCCGGTATCGGAAGAATTGCTTCATAGAGCGACTGCTTTGGCAAAAAAAGCTTTTCCGCAGTGGCTTATAGATGAAATCAATGAAGATCTAGAAGGACTCTGCCATGTTTTAAAATCTTTCGGCGTTAAAGTGTATCGGCCGGATCTTTCTCACAACAATAAATTTTTTGCAACCCCGTATTTTAGCGCCGTTGGCGACCATGTATATAACATGAGAGATTTACATTTGGTTGCTGGCAACACGGTAGTAGAGTCTCCTTCCCAGGAACAGCATCGTTATTTTGAGGCGATGGGTCTGTATCCCATTTGGTATGAATATCTTAAAGAGGGTTTCCGCTGGATAGTTGGTCCAAAACCAAGAATTCCAGGAGATCATATGATTGTATATACTGCTGACGGAAAGGATGGGTATGACGATGGGCAAAAGTATATCAAATTAAAAGAAGAAGAAATCTTATTTGAAGCAGCCAACACGGTACGGTTAGGGAGAGACCTTTTGTATTTGGTGTCCAGATCCGGTAATTATCTTGGCGCGCAATGGCTGCAAACCGTTTTAGGCGATGAATACCGGGTTCATACCACTGATAAGATCTATCGTTCCAGCCACATTGATTCTACCGCTTTAGCCTTAAGACCAGGGGTGATTCTTTTGAATGGCACCCGGGTACATGAAAAGAATTGCCCGGAGATTTTGAAAAAGTGGGAAAAACTTTATTTTACCGATATTGTTCCCACTCCGGAAAGAACCCTAGATTTTCACGAAAAAGTCAGGAAGAAGGTGCATCAGAAACTTTTAGAAATGGGGGTAGACTCCGGTTTGGAATCGGTGGCTTCTCCATGGATTGGTATGAATGTGCTCTCAATTGATCCAAAAACGATTGTGGTGGATAAGATTCAAATTCCACTCATCAAATTCTTTGAGAAAAAAGGTTTTACCGCTGTGCCTATTAGTTTTAGACATTCTTATTACATGGGTGGAATCCATTGCAGCACCTTAGACACGGTTCGGGATAGCACATTAGAAAGTTATTGCGATTAAAAATGAATAAAGTTTTAGCAGTGATCCACGCGCGTAGCGGTTCAAAACGGATACCGAACAAGAACATTCGGGATTTTTGCGGCAAGCCCCTGATTGCGTATACGATTGAACAGGCGTTACGGTGCGCGTTTGTTGAGCGAGTGATTGTAGATACGGATTCGCCGGCTATTGCCGCTGTCGCAAAAAAGCATGGCGCAGAAGTTCCGTTTCTGCGCCCAAAACAGCTTGCCGCCGACACCTCGCAGGTTGCAGATGTGCTCTTCTGCCTTCTCTCGCGGCTGAAAGAGGAAGAAGGGTATGAACCGACGCATGTGCTCATTTTGCAGACGACATCGCCGCTTCGCGAACAAAGAGATATAGACGCCTGCTTCGCGCTTATGGAACAGACCGATGCGACCACCGTGCTTACGGTGGCGCCGACGCATCCGAGGTTATATCATCTCGACGCGGAAAAGAACCTCGTGCTCGGAAACAAGTTTGTTGTGGACTCCACCAATGTACAGGAATGGAAACCGGCCTACCTCCTCAACGGGTGTTTCGTGTATCTGGTCAAGACCGAGGCGCTGCTGCGCGAAAAGCGCATCATCACGAAACGCACCAAAGCGGTCATTTGCGACAAATGGCGCTCAGTTGATTTGGATTCGCCGGAGGACTGGGTCGTGGCGGAGCTTTTGTATACGCATAGGGAGGAAATAAAAAAGAGTTTGGGACGCATTAAGAAACAGAAACAGACAGTACCGTCTGCTTCGTCCCCGTATAAAGATTTCGACGGATGGAATGAAGTGAAGAAGCACACGCATGCAGAACCGCCGCGTCTATATACCGTGCGCGAGATTTGGTGGTGCCGGCTGGGCGAAAATGTCGGAACCGAACAGAACGGAACAGGGGATGTATTTGCTCGACCTTGCATTATTCTCCGCCCGTTCGGTCCAGGGGCCTGTCTTGTAGTGCCCCTTACTACCTCTCCGCGGGAGCACCCATTGCGTGTTCCTGTTGGGCTAGTTAACGGAAAGCAGGCTCGCGCGAATCTCTCCCAGATGAGAGTCGTTGATACACGGCGATTCACCCTTAAAATCGGTTTCCTTTCCCGGAATGCGTTTGATAAACTGAAAAAAGCCGCCGGAGATTTATTCTGACGACTCTTTTGCACTTTTTCCCCTCCGTAGGAGGGGCGAGGCCGAAGCCAACTGTGTTTCGATGCTAGCATATATCTTTAAGAAAAGCAAGCAAACTAATGTAACCCTATGAAGTTCCTCATTGCTGGACTCGGTTCAATGGGCAAGCGGAGAATCCGTAATCTGTTCGCCAATGGCGAGAAAAACATTGTGGGTTTTGACATTCGTCAAGACAGAAACAAAGAGGTACAGCAGAAATACGGCATTCACATTCTGAATCGTCTCGGAGAGATTTCACCGAAGGATTTTGACGCGCTTATCATTTCCACTTCGCCCGACGCGCACGGTAATTATATCCGCTATGCCCTGAAGCATAAGAAGCACTTTTTTGTGGAGCATCCGACAAGCGACGATGGATACAAAGAAATTCTCAAGAACAAAGACGCAACCGTTAAAGCTCCCTCCTGCACATTTTTATTCAATCCAGCCGTCAAGCTCATGAAAAAGATTTTGGGAGAAGGAAAGATAGGGAAGGTGCTGGCGTTCCAGTATCACATGGGGCAATATCTTCCGGACTGGCATCCGTGGGAGGACTACCGTACGGTATATTTCTCAAAGAAAGAAACAGGCGCTTGCCGCGAGATGTTCTGCTTTGAACTTATCTGGCTGAATTATCTTATGGGTTCGCGCGTGAGAGAAGTCAAGGGTTCAATCACCAAACTCTCTGCTCTTGATATGGATGCCGACGATACGATTACGGCTGCGGTTGCGTATGAGAACAGCGTGCGCGGCACGCTTCTTATTGATGTCATTGCGCGAAAGCCGTTCCGCACGCTCCGCGTTCTCGGCTCCGAGGGCGTGCTTGAGTGGGAGCGATTTGACTACGCGATAAAGATATTCAACGCCGCGACCAAAGAAACCGAAGTTATCCCCGTGCCGAAGGGGAATCCGGAAAAAGGGTATGTCAACGAGGAGGAGATGTACATTGAGGAAATCAAGGCATTTTTGGATGCTATCTACGGTCGCTCGCCTTACCCATACTCGTTTGAGGAGAACCTCCTGAATCTGCGGGTTTTTGAGCGGGTTGAACGGGAGAGTTGAAGGGGCGGGTAACTTTACGCAGGCGGTCTTTGCGTCTGTTTCTTCTCCGTTTTTACATTCATTTTCTTATTTCCTTGATTAAATACGCCTGGTCCAACCGAGGGAACTCAAGTTTGGAGAGTATCGCCTTGTCCATGGTCGCTCTAAAACCTATCTCTACGCCAATGTCTGTAAGAATTCGTAGCGTGCTCCGGCTGTATGAATTGTCAGGGTGAGCCGCAGTTATGATGTTTTTATGGAGCAGACCAGTGAGCATCGAGAGGTTTTTCTCGTATTCTTTTCGTTGTTCTTCGTCGGGCAGTCTTTTTAGGTTAGTGGGGTGCGTATGACTATGCAATCCGATGATATGTCCGAGATTTGAAAGCTCTATGATACGCTCCGGGTTGATCCAGAGCAGTGCAAGCAATCTTTTCGGTTCGAGTCCGGAGCCTCTAATCATGCGGTTCATGATATGTTCATATTCAGCCCGGTTTAGTATGATATCCCGCACATATCTGAACTTTTTATCCTCCGGCGTATAGATGTGGTACGGCGTAAATATTTTTCTGTGGTCAAAATTTCGGAGTCCCCGTGCCACTTTTTCTCGGAGAGGTGACTTTGCGACGCTCTCATCGAAGGCAGCATAAAAGTCATTTATTCGCTTAAATTTCTTAAACCGGTAATATCGATAGATCTCGAGTTTGGGAGGACTTTTTTGGAAGACCCCGCTGCAAATGAACCAAAATGCTTTGAGATTGTGTTTCCGGAGAACCGGCAGGGCAATATCGAATTGGCATCGGAGCGCATCGTCGAATGTTATGCAGACATCCCGTCCGGTAAGCGTGTTGCCGCGCGCCTTTTCAAGCCATTTTTCTGCTGAAAGTATGTTGAATCTTTTTTTGTAGAACGATAACATGCGGTCAAATTCATTGGCCGTTATCGATCCTTGGCTCGGAATATATTTTTTATTGTCGTGAAAATAATGGAACATCAATCCGTGAGGGACCATAGCGTCTTTTTTTAGGAATAAGTGCCACTTTGCGGTTCGTAGCCGTATACCGTTACTATTTAAGCTCAACTTTAGTTATACTAGCATACAGTCGTGGAAAACGGATGCGGGCGGTAATGTCACCATACTATGGCGAAACAAATCTTCATAGGGGGGAAAAAGATTGGCGCCTGCCAGCCGGTGTTTATCATCGCGGAGGCCGGAGTGAATCACAATGGAAAATTGTCGCTTGCGAGAAAACTCATTGACGCGGCGGCGGACACGGGTGCGGACGCCGTGAAGTTTCAGACATTTTCTCCTGACGAGTTGGTGACGAAGAGCGCGGCAAGAGCAGCGTATCAGACGAAGAACGAAAAGAGAAAAACCGAATCCCAGTATGCGATGCTGAAGCGCCTTGCGTTGCCGCGCGAGTGGCACGCGGAATTGAAACGATATGTTGAAAAGAGGGGATTGGTATTTTTATCCACGCCATTTTCTTTTGCCGATGCGGAGTTTCTTCGGAAGCTCGGCGTTGAAGCCATTAAGGTGAGTTCCGGCGATGCCAACAACTATCCGTATCTTCGCCGCATCGCGGCGTGGGGGTTGCCGATTCTGCTTTCTACTGGCATGGCGGATATGAAGGAAGTGCGCGAGGCAGTCCGAACAGTAGAGAAGGCCGGAAACAAAAAATTAATTCTTTTGCAGTGCACCACGAATTACCCAACGCCGTTTCGAGAAGTGAATCTACGGGCCATAACGACTCTGCAAAAAGAATTCGCCGTGCCCGTGGGTTTTTCCGACCACACCGTTGGGAGCGAAGCCGCAATCGCGGCAGTGGCGCTCGGCGCGTGCGTTATTGAAAAACATTTCACTCTGGATAGAAATCTTCCCGGACCCGACCACAAGGCATCACTTGAACCCGATGAGCTTAAAGATTTTGTGAAGAAGATACGGAATATCGAGTCCGCGCTCGGCACCGGGGAAAAGATTCCATTTGCCAGCGAGCGGGAAACCGCGAAGGTTGCAAGAAAGAGTTTGGTTACACTTAAACGAGTCAAAAAGGGAGAACGGTTCACGACGGAAAACTTCACCGTCAAGCGTCCCGGGACAGGTCTTCCGCCAAAGAACTATGATAATGTTATTGGAACCCGTGCGGCGCATAACATTTCCGCGGACACTCTTTTAGCCGAGCATGACTATACCGCGTAAAAAAATAGCATACATCTCTGGAACCCGCGCCGACTTCGGACTTATGACCCCGGTACTGTTGGCTATTGAAAAAAGCAAAAAACTTTCGCTTCAAGTGTACGCGACCGGGATGCACCTCATGCCGGAGTTCGGGAGCACCATTCAAGAGGTCAGGAAGTTGTTTCGGAGGACGAAAATAATTGATGCGCGATTTGACACCGACGACCGTCGCGGCATGGCGGAATTTATTGGGGTGTTCCTTCCGAAAGCGGTTGCTGCATTCAAGAAAGACCGCCCCGACCTCGTGCTTTTGCTCGGAGATCGCCCCGAGATGCTGACAACGGCGCTTGCATGTTTGTACCTTGGTATCCCAACGGGGCATCTGCACGGGGGAGAGAGGACGGCGACGGTTGATGAAGTCGCTCGACATGCTATCACGAAGCTCGTTTCTCTTCATTTTCCGGCGACGAAAGAGTCCGCAGAGCGGCTCAAAAAAATGGGGGAGGAGGCATGGCGGATTCATGCGGTCGGCGCACCGACCTTGGATACGATTACGCAGGGGAGGATTCTTTCCCGCCACGCGGTAGCGAAGTTTTTGAAGATTGAGGAGAATGAGAGTTTTATTTTAGTGGTGCAGCACCCGGTAAGCGAAGAGTGGAGAGATGCGGGTCGGCAGATGAGAGAAACGCTTCACGCGACAAAAAGTTTCGGTATGCCGGTCGTGGTTCTGTATCCTCACGCCGATGCGGGCGGACGCCGTATGATTACGGAGATTGAAAAAGAACGCGGCAATCCGTTGTTCCGGATTTTTTCCAGCGTGTCCTATAAGATGTTTCTTGCGTTGGAGCGGGACGCGGCGGTGTGGGTTGGGAACTCAAGCGCCATGTGCATTGAATCCGCTTCCTTTCAGACGCCGTGCGTGAATGTGGGAGAGAGGCAGAGCGGGAGGATGCGCGGAAAGAATGTGCTTGATGTCGGGTACCGCCGAGACGAGATACGGGCGGCAATAGAGAAATCGCTCCACGACAAGTCATATCTAGCGCGGGTGCGGCGCGTAAAGAACCTGTGGGGAGATGGGAAGACCGCAAAGCGGGTCGTTCGCATGCTGGAACACCTTCCTTCCCGCGAGAAACTGACAGCGAAACAGATTGCGTATTAAGTAAGTTGTAATACTGTCCCTTACTATGGTAGAAAAGCGCTTCACACAATGGAAAAAACCAGATATACAGCATGGTAGACCAACCAAGTGGAATTGGTTGGTGTTGTATCCTAAGGCACTTTCTTTGGGTCTGCATACAGATATCGGCGCATACACGCTCATTATGGCAAAGTATGGTGTGGAGATTGAAGATGAGGTACAGATTGGTTCTCATTGCTCCATCTATTCCTATTCCACGATTGATGACAAAGCGGGGAAGGTTGTGCTAAAGAAAAATTGTCGCATCGGCACGCACAGTTCTATCATGCCGGGGATTACGGTGGGGGAGAACGCGATTGTCGGCGCGCACAGTTTTGTCACCAAAAATGTGCCGGCGAACACGACGGTCGCCGGCGTGCCGGCAAAACCCTTAAAGAAATTCACCTAATTGTCTAATTTCTAATTCACCTAATAAAAGGTCAAAGGCCTAATTCTAGAATCATTTGGCATTTTGTTTATTTGAGATTTTATTAGAAATTAGGTGAATTAGAAATTAGAAATTTCTCATGCGCTATTCCAGAATCATTTGGCATTTTGTTTATTTGAGATTTTATTAGAAATTAGGTGAATTAG
>CAYJWA010000001.1:57708-68964 GCA_964373775.1 uncultured Candidatus Saccharibacteria bacterium
AAATTAGAAATTTCTCATGCGTTATCCACTCGCCCGACCTTACATTGGCAAAGAAGAAGAGCGAACAGTCCTTGAAGTACTTCGCTCCGGCGTTTTAAGCATTGGTCCGAAGGTTGAAGAGTTTGAGAAAAGATTTGCGAAGTTTGTGAGCACCCGGCATGCGTGCGCGGTCTCAAGCGGGACCGCAGGACTCCATCTTGCGCTCATTGCGGCAGGAGTCAAAGAGGGAGATGAGGTAATCACGACTCCTTTTTCTTTTGTCGCGTCCGCGAACGCGATTCTCTATGTTGGCGCGAAGCCGGTCTTTGTTGACATTGACCCGGTTACCTACAACATTGACCCAAAAAAGATTGAAGAGAAGATTACCAAAAAGACGCGGGCGATTTTGGCGGTGCATATCTTTGGTCAAGCCGCAGATATGAACCCGATTATGAGATTGGCGCGAAAATATCGCCTGAAAGTTATTGAAGACGCGTGCGAGAGTTTGGGAGCGGTCTATCGCGGGGCTAAACCGAATCCGAAGGATTCGGTCGCCCTAGGGCGACCGCACGGGCTAGCCCGATCCGCCAAAGGCGGATTTCGGGGAAAGGGGAAGATGGTCGGCACATTCGGCGAATCAGGGGTCTTCGCGTTTTATCCGAACAAGCAGATGACGACCGGCGAGGGTGGAATGATTGTGACGAATGACGCAAAAAAGGACGCGCTTTTCCGCTCCCTCCGAAACCAGGGGCGCTCCGCTGATATGCAGTGGCTTGCACACGAGCGGCTGGGGTACAATTATCGTCTGGACGAGATGAGCGCGGCGCTTGGTTTAGCTCAATTGGAGAGAATAGATTTTCTCATCCGCGAACGGCAGAAGATAGCCGCGCAGTACCGTGCGCTCCTATCCAGACACTCAGGCGTGATACAACCGCTTACGGTTGCTCCCGGGAATACGAATACTTGGTTTATCTATCCGATTCTGCTTCCTTTGGGAGTATCACGAAAGAAGGTGATGACGCGGATGGCGGAGCGGGGAATAAGCACGAAGCCGTACCTTCCCTCAATTCACCTGTTCCCGTTTTATGTGAAGCGATTCGGTTTTAAGAAAGGAGATTTCCCCATTTCCGAATCCGTAAGCGACCGCGTACTTGCGCTTCCGTTCTATATCGGGCTTAAGAAATCAGATGTCGGATACATTTGTCAAACATTATTACAAGCGCTCGGATAGATTATATGATGAAGAACATCTTTCAGAAGAAAACAATTCTGGTGACTGGCGGCACCGGTTCTATCGGGTCAGAAATCGTCCGGCAGCTCTTGCGGCATAAGCCGAAAGCCGTCAGGGTCTTTGCGCGGCATGAAGACCGCCATTTTCAGTTGATGCAGGAGTGGGCCGCGCATGGAAGTACGATTCGCTTTATTGTCGGGGATGTTCGGGACAGGGAACGGCTTGCGCTTGCTATGCAAGGAGTGGATATCGTGTTTCATGCCGCGGCCCTCAAGCATGTGCCGCTCTGCGAGTACAACCCTTTTGAGGCCGTGAAGACCAATATCGTGGGGACGCAAAATGTTATTGAGGCGGCGCGTGCCGCTGATGTTTCGCAAGTCATTGGTGTCTCTACCGATAAAGTTACGGAGCCGGAGAGCGTCTTGGGCGTTTCTAAACTTATGGCAGAGAAGTTATTTTTGGCAACCTATTTTTACAAGGGAGACAAAGAGACCAGGTTTTCCTGCGTCCGTTTCGGCAATGTCCTGGGGAGCCGCGGGAGCATACTCGGGCTCGTGAAAAAGCAAATCAGCGAAAACATTCCCGTTACCGTTACCGACCCTGTCATGACTCGCTTTTTTATGACGATTCCGCAGGCGGTCGCGCTCGTTTTGAACGCGGCGGTACTTGGGCGCGGACAGGAAATCTTCGTCTTTAAGATGCCTGCGGCGCAGCTCGGTGATCTGATTGACGCGGCTGTCGCATACTACGCTCCTTTATGCGGCAAGAATCAAGAAGATATACAGGTAAAGCGCATCGGCAGGAGAGAAGGGGAAAAAATGCACGAAAAGCTTCTTGCGGAGCACGAAATACCGCGCGTGTTGGAGACGAAAGATATGTACATTTTGACGCCGCATCAAAAAGCGTTTTCTGAATACAAAGTACGCTATCAAGCCAGACCCCCTTCAGCGGACACACGGCATTTCTCATCGGAGTTTACTCCTAAGCTTTCACGAAGAGAGCTACTCGCGCTGATACAAGAAGTTGATGCCGAGTGCTCGTAGCTTGTAGATAGATATGAACTACCGCGCCATTCTTTTTGATTTGGACGGAGTGCTCGTGAACATGCCGGACGGGCATTACGAGGCACTGAACAAAACGCTCGCGCTGTTCGGCGCTAAAATTGAGCGCGAAGAGCATTTTCGGCATTTTAACGGGCTGCCCACGCGCAAGAAAATTGAAGAACTGGAGAAGCAAGGCCGCGTTCCCAAAGGGCTCAAGGAGTTTCTCAACAGCGTTAAGCAACAGTACACAAAAGAGCTTATCTCAAAATACTGCGTACCGGATTATTCAAAAATCATTCTCCTTAACGAGCTGAAAAGCAAAGGGTACATTCTCGGCTGCTGCTCCAATTCCGTCAAAGAAACCCTGCATCTCATGCTCAAATCCGCGGCGCTCTTTGAACTCTTTGATATTATTGTCGGTAATGATGAAATCACCAATCCGAAGCCGCATCCGGAAATGTACCTGTACACTTTTCAGAAATTGGGATTGCAGCCCTCCGAATGTCTCATTGTTGAAGACGCGCCGCACGGCATTGCATCCGCCAAAGCGAGCGGCGGCGCAGTGCTTCCCGTGCGCGGCACCGAAGATGTGAATCTCGCGCTGTTTGAGGGCATTCTCGGGATATGAAAATTGCAGAAGTCATGTTGTTAAGCGTGAAGTGTGTTATTAGTTTTGACATCACACCATGAAAAAGATACTGCACATTGTCGTTCCCATGGCGGGTAAAGGTTCCCGCTTTGCTGAAGCTGGCTATGCTTTTCCCAAACCCCTTATCGATATCAAAGGAAAAACCATGATTGAGGTTGTGACGGGGAACCTCAAACCCGCGTGCGACCATAAGTTTATTTTCATCTGCCAGCGGGAGCATTATGAAAAGTTTGACCTTTACAACATTTTTAGAAATGTCACCGAGAACAAGTTTGAAGTTGTTTTGCTGAACGGGCAAACCGAAGGAGCGGCGTGCACGGTACTTGCGGCGACTGAATACATCAATAATAGCGATGACCTTCTGATAGCAAACTCTGACCAGTTTGTAGAAGGCGGCACTGACGATTCTGTAGCGGAAGCACGGCGGGGGGAGAAAGACGGCCTTATTATGACTTTTCCGGCAAGCCACCCGAAATGGAGTTACGCCCGAACCGATTCGTCGGGTCGGGTCATTGAAGTGGCGGAAAAGAAAGTCATCTCCCCGCATGCCACCGTCGGCGTCTATTACTTCAAGAAGGGTTCGGACTTTGTCGCGGCGGCGCAGTCAATGATTTTAAAAAATATCCGGTACAACAATGAGTTCTATGTCTGTCCCGTGTATAACGAACTGCTTCTTGCCGGCAAAAAGATTTTCATCAAAGAAATTCCTGCGGGGGAAATGCATGGGCTTGGCACGCCGGAGGACTTAAATCACTTCATTAAAGAATTGGAGAAGGGGGAAATAAAGATTTGAGTAAAGATTACGGAGAAATAAGCCCCGCGTCTCCATAAGGGAAAACAGCGAGGAAAAAGCGAGAAAATGGACATTATTACGCACCGCGGTCTTGACCCGTCGAAAGAAAATTACTTTGCGGAAAGTTCCCGCGAAGCATTCGCCGACCAGCTCGCGCGCGGGTTTGGTCTGGAGTTTGACCCGCGTCGCGCGCCTGACGGAAGAATAGTCGTAGCGCATCGCGCCGAAGACATTACTTCTCTCGGTTCCTCTCTTGTAACATTTCGCGAATTGCTCCAGATGATTGCAGAGAGCAAGAGTAAGGCGCTTCACGCGATTCATCTTAAGGCAGATGTGCAGGAAAGACAATTTCTTAACGAGATGTGCCGAGAATTGCAGGAGGCGGATACGGGGCGATTCATATTTTTCGACCTTACTATTCCATCGGCTGAATATCTGAAGCGCCGCGACGGACGGCTACATCTCGCGCTTTCGGTCTCACATTCTTACGATATTTTGCGTTATAGTAACGCAGTCGGCGGAACGCTTTTCTCGCTTCATGAGGCGCTTTCGCGGCGCGACCTGTTTGACTGGGTCTGGCTTGATGAATGGGACAGGAGTGACCTCGGCGGGGGCACCAAGAAATTATATGCACGGGAGACATTTACACGGTTTCGGAAGGCAGGATTTAAAATTGCATTGGTAACGCCGGAATTACACGCAACCTCACCTCATCTTCTGGGAGGCGAAGCGCACCAAGATGCCGCGACGAAGACAGAATTAAGAAGGCGCTTTGAGGAAATCATCGCGCTTCGTCCCGATGCGGTCTGCACCGATTATCCGGATTTTGTTTGGGACCTTGTGCACCGATAATCTTTATACTATGCTTCCACGGATTTTATTTTCTGTTTCCTCACGGATAAAAAAGATTCTTTCGCCATCCCAGAAAGAGAGGATGAAGCGTTTTCGCTACGCCGTTGCGTCTTGGTTTTTGCGGATGCTGGAGTTTTTTACCGGTCGGTTCATCACCTTTCATACTCGCCCGGTGTATGCGGACGGAGTCGCCCTTGACCCCGAAGAAATTGCGGGCGATTACTCCGATTACTCAATTGTCATGCAGGGCCCGCTTGTCACGGACCATGACTTCACTTTGGAAACCCTGCGACTTTACCGGAGGTCTTTCCCCGGCGCCGCGCTTATTCTCTCCACATGGGAAGGAGAGGATGCACGGACAGTTGATGCGATACGACGCGAAGCCGTAGAGGTGTTGTTGAATCAAAAACCAGTCCAATCGGGTCCGCGGAATATCAACCTACAAATTGTTTCTTCAGTTGCTGGAATCCGGCGCGCCGCGGAAACAGGCAAGACATATGTACTCAAAACGCGCACCGATATGCGGCTGTATAACCACAGTACCCTACTTTTTTTGTCGCAGGCCCTCGTGCGTTTCCCTTTTTCTGAAAAAGGTCTCACGCAGAAGGGGAGAATGGTAAACATCTTCGGTTCAGCGCGGAAGTGGTACTTTGCCTCCGACATTCTGGTGTTCGGATACACCGGGGATGTACGCGCGTATTTTGACGCGCCGCTTGTAGCGGATGCGGTATCCACTCTTTCCTTCGGCTCTGTCACGGTGCCGTTTGTGCCGGAACAGTATTTTTTTACGGAATTCCTCAAGAGGGTCGGCTACAAGTTACATTATACCAACTGTGATTCGCTACGCGTCCAGGCAAAGTTCCTGGTCGTGCTTGACCCGGAATCACTGGATTGGTATTGGTACAAATACGACCGGCATTATGAGTATCGGCATCTCACTTACCGGCGCCGGAAGCGCACCATGGGGTTTCCGGAGTGGTTTATCTTATATGACCGGTATGATATTCCGCGGTAATTTTCTTACCTCTTTATGATTACACTCGCCCAGTTCTTCAGAATAGGTTCTTTATTCATAGAAGCTTTCCACGAGCAGAAATGGCGCGTTGCTGTTCTTGTCTTTTTGAGTTTTTTCAGCGGGGCTCTCGGTGGCGTCGGGGTAACTGCTATCATTCCTCTTTTTTCGTTTGTTCAAGACGGACAGCCGGGAGGAGGGGGAATGGCGCTCCAATTCTTTCAAGGCCTTTTCTCTTTTCTCGGCATTCCGTACACGCTTTTCTATCTGGTTATTCTCATCATTTCGCTTTTTTCCCTCAAGGCCGTCGTGCTGTTTGTTGTCAATTATATTGCCGCGGATACGGTTATGGAATTTGAAAAACGCACTTCACGGCGGCTTTTTGCGCAGACTTTTGGAGCTGATTGGTCATATCTGTCCACGCATAAATTGGGGTATCTGGATCAAATGCTCACCACCTATATCAGCAGGAGTTCTGCCCCCCTCTTTTATTTTGGTGGGGCTATTGTTGTCATTGCCAACCTGCTTGTCTATGCTTTTTTGGCGTTTAACATCTCGGTTGTCGTAACGCTTGTTGCTTTGGCAGGCGGGTTGCTCGCGGCGCTCTCTTTCAAACCGTTTTTCCGGAGGAACGCGAGGCTTTCCCATGAATTAAGCTCCTTGATTAAAGAGTTCGCCCATTTTGCCAACGAAAGCGTGCTCGGAATGAAGACAATCAAGGCGATGTCCTTGGAAAAACCGGTGGTACAGAAAGCCAACCTTTTCTTTTATCGGACTAAATGGCTGAATATTCAAGCGGTCGTCGTCCGTAATATCACCAATGTTATCGTGGAACCGCTCAGCGTCGTCTTTATTTTGGGCGTATTTCTGTATTTTTTGCTGATCCAGAACACTATTAATGTTGCTTCTCTTGCGGTGATTGTCTATGCGATTCATCGTATCTTTTCTCAAGCGCAGTCCGTCCAAGCGGATTTACACGCCGTGATTTCTTCTCTGCCGTTTTTGGAGACCATTTTACATTACGGCGAAGAAATCGGAAATCATGAAGAGTATGATTCAGGAACCGAACCGTTTCAATTTCAAAATCAATTGGAATTTGAGGATGTCCATTTTTCGTATCCGTCTCATTCCCCTTCGGTATTGCACGATGTTCGCTTTAGCATAAAAAAGGGGGAATGCATCGGTCTTATCGGTCCGTCAGGGGCGGGCAAGACCACGGTGGTTGATTTGCTGCTTCGTTTGTATCTTCCGACGAAAGGTAAGATATTGCTTGACGGTATACTTTCGTCACGCATTCGGATGTCGGAATGGCGGCGGAATATCGGTTATGTCTCGCAGGAAACTTTTTTGCTGAATGATACCGTAGAAAATAACATCCGGTTTTATTCCGATACGATAACCACAGAAGATATCAAAGAGGCCGCCCGCATGGCAAACATATTTGATGTTATTGATGCGCTTCCGGAAAAATTCAATACCGTGGTGGGGGAGCGTGGGGTGCGTTTTTCCGGCGGGCAGCGGCAAAGAATCGTGCTCGCGCGAGTGCTCGCGCGGAAGCCTCAAGTTCTTATTCTCGACGAGGCGACCAGCGCGCTTGATAATGAGTCCGAGGCGTTGGTTCAGAAATCCATTGAGGGGCTCAAGGGGAAAGTAACCGTGCTCGTTATCGCGCACCGGCTTTCCACCGTTATGGCTTCGGATACGCTTCTGGCGTTTGACCAAGGCACGGTTATAGAAAGAGGAACGCCGGAGAAGCTTCTCAAGGATAAAGATTCTTATTTCTTTAAGGCATATAATGTGCACACCTAAATATGAGATTATTTTTTATAGAATGGTCCGGGAAAGAGTTCGGTATGACGGAGATTGTGGCCGAGCTTAAGCGCCGTGGACACGAGATTGTGTACTGGACCGGTCCGGGACCTGATAAAGATGTAGACCGCTCGCAGTTTCCCGGAACTATCTTTCACGAGTATGCCGACGCCCTGTTTGCCCGGCCTGCGCCGGGAGTGGATACTTCCACCTTTCTTCCTCCTGCCGCATCGTTCATCCAATCATTTTCTGCGTTGGAGTCGGAGATACTGACTATGATGAACAAGCTGTTTGAAAAGATGCCGGTGAATGAGCGGAAGACCCTGTATTACCGCTATCTGCGGTACTGGAGCGGCATTATTACGCAGTTTTGTCCTGATGCCATTATTTTTTCCAATGCGCCACATACCGTTTATGACTTTGTGCTCTACTCGCTCGCGCGGCGGCAGAACATCACTACCATCCTTTTTGAGGTAACGCGTGTTAATGCCCGCTCGCTGGTGGTTACCGACTTTGAGAAAGGAAGCGTGTCGCTGCGCGCCGCACTTCTGCAAAATGCCGGTCAGCATTACGCGTTGTCCGATTTAGAGCCGGATGTACGCGCGTATTACGAACAGCATGCCGTTCTTGCGGTTCATATGTTCCCTAAGGATGTTGTGTACTTTCTCAAAAAATTTTCCGGCATAAGCGCGCTTAAAATAAAATTTCGCTCTCTGTGGACCACACTGACGGTACACAAAGACCTCTCGGTGTTTCTCAAAATCCTTACCTATCTGCCTCGCCTGCTCGGGCGGAACCAAAAAACAGAGTACCTGCGTATGGCAAAAGGGCCGGATTTCAGTAAAAAATTCGTTTATGTCGCGCTCTCATATCAGCCGGAATGCAGCACGAGCCCTTTGGGCGGCGTATTCGTGAATCAATTGCTTATGATTGAGATTCTTTCCGCGGCGCTTCCCGCCGACTGGGAGATTTTTGTAAAAGAGCATCCGCTTCAGTGGAAGTCCCATGGCGTATCGTATTTCAGCTATCGGTATCGCGGTTACTATGAAGAGATGTCCGCGGTGCCTCATGTCCGCATGGTTCCCCCCGATACCGACAGTTTCTTACTCATTGAGAAATCGCAGTGCGTGGCAGTGGTGATTGGAACGGCAGGTTGGGAAGCGCTTATGAGAGGCAAACCCGTCTTGACTTTCGGATACGCGTGGTATGCTGACTGCCGCGGCGTATTTAAAGTGAATGATGTGGCTGGAGCGAAGCGGGCGTTTACGGCCATCGAGGGCGGCGCGGCGGTGAGCCGCGAGGAGGTGATTGACTATCTGTATAGTTTTGGTCAGGTTACTCTCCCCGGCTTCCGGGAAGAGTACAGCCGGGCTGTCTCTCCGGTCACCGTTGCGGAAAGCATTGCGAATCATGTACATATTATAGAGACCGTCCTACAAGGGGAAGAAATGTAGCGCGCGTGGAGTTCGTCAAAAAAAGTGGCGCATACAGACGCTTGTCTTCGTCTAGCCGTGGTGCTACGATAAAAGTTATGGCTACGGGCGATAGGATACTGCTTTGGCTCGCGCGCATTGGCGTTTTTTTGATGCCGTTTATCCCGCTTATCATCAGCGGGAGTATGTTTTTCCCGTTCATCACGGGCAAGAATTTTGCGTTTCGCATTATCGTTGAGATTATCTTTGCCGCGTGGCTTTTGCTCGCGCTCCGCGAGCCGCGGTTTCGCCCGAAGCGCTCCGCGTTCCTGTGGAGCATTCTCGCTTTTCTTTTCGTGGTTCTGCTCGCTGATATCTTTGCGGAGAATCCGTTCAAGGCGTTCTGGAGCAACTTTGAGAGGATGGAAGGGTTCATCACGCTTCTTCATCTCGGCGCCTACTTCATTGTTGCGTCATCTGTCTTGGATAGTGAAAAGCTCTGGCATCGTTTCTTTGCGACTTCAGTCGGGGTCTCTGCATTTTTAGGGATATACGGCATTCTTCAGCTCGCAGGAAAAGTCGTCATCAACCAGGGAGGAGTGCGGCTTGACGGCACTTTTGGAAACGCGGCGTACTTTGCCGGCTACATGCTCTTTCACATCTTTCTGACGCTCTTTCTCATCTTTCGGCACAAGATTTCTCTTGCAGGCAAGTATCTCTACGGCGGCGCGTTTCTGCTCCAAGCGTTCACGCTTATTTTTACTGCGACTCGCGGAGCGGGAATCGGTCTGGTCGGCGGCCTCTTTCTCTCCGCGCTCCTTATTGCGTTCTTCGGCATGGAAAATAAGCGCGTGCGGCGCGGCGCGGCGCTCTTCGCCGTTGTCCTTGTCCTTCTTGTAGGCGGGCTTTTTGCCGGGAAAGAAAAGACATGGGTTCGGGATAACCCCGTGCTCACGCGCTTCGCCTCCATTTCAGTGCAGGAAGCTGGTCCGCGTTTTATGGTCTGGGGCATGGCTTGGCAGGGCTTCAAGGAGAATCCTATTCTTGGCTGGGGACAGGAAGGATTCAACTATGTCTTCAATAAATACTATAACCCGAATATGTGGGCACAGGAGCAGTGGTTTGACCGCACGCATAATATCTTGCTTGACTGGCTGATTGCAGGAGGACTTCTGGGTCTTCTTGCCTACCTGTCGCTGTACGGGTTTCTCCTCTATTATATCTGGCGCGGCGCTCTCCCGGCTGGCGCGCCTCCATTTTCACTTGTGGAAAAGAGCATACTCACCGGACTTTTGGCTGGCTACTTCATCCACAATCTTTTCGTCTTTGACAATATCGGCAGTTATCTCCTGTTTTTTTCTCTGCTTGCGTTTTTCGGGAGCCGGACCGGTACGGCAATTCCGCGTCTGGAAGGATTTCCTGTTCTTCGCAAAGGTCAGCCATATTACATTACGGGGGCGTGCATGCTCATTGCGCTCGCAGGGACGGTTTATTTCTTCAATATCCGCGGCATTTCGGTCTCCCGCGCTCTTATTGAAGGGTTAAAGGAGCACCCGACGAAGGGGGTAGTGGAGAATCTCGCGGCGTATCGCCGCGCGTTTGCGCGCGACACCATCGGGAGTCAGGAGACCGCGGAGCAGGCGCTTCAATCCGCTATCACCGTCGCCAACGCCCCGTCACTCCCTCAAGAGTTCAAAGCCGAATTTATTGCATTTGGAGAAGAGGTGATTGCGCGAGAACTCCGGCGCGCCCCCCGTGACGCGCGCTTGCAGGTCTTTCTCGGAATGTTTTACAATCGTCTCGGTCGGTCTGCGGACGCCGTCCCCTCTCTTGAAAAGGCACACGCGCTCTCGCCGAACAAGCAGACCATTGCGTTTGAACTTGCCTCCACTTACTTAAATGTCGGAAAAACGACAGAAGCTCTCGCGCTTTTGCAAAAAGCGTATGAAAGCGCGCCGAAATTCAGCAGCGCGCGTATGACTTATGCGGTGGCGGCAATCTATGCGAAGCAATTTGAACTGGCGGCAGAGTTGCTTAATCCAGTTGTTGATGCGGCTATCTCCGACGAGCGGGTGGTCAAGGCGTATTATGATGTGAAGCAGTACGGCAAGGTGCTTGATATCTGGAAAGCGCGCGTGGCGAAAGATCCGTCAAACCCGCAGGCGCAGGTCTCTCTCGGGGCCGCGTATCTCTTAAACGGAGAGCGGCAGCGCTCTATTGCCGCGCTCCAAAAAGCCAGCGAGCTTAACCCCGCGTTCAAGGAGCAAGCAGAAGCATACATCAAAGAAATCCGAGCGGGCCGAAACCCCTAACATAAAAAACACAAAGCACAGTATCTCCACCCTTCGGGGGATCTCGCAGAGCGAGACAAAAAGCCAAACAAAACAAAGGAGTCCAAACTTTCTGATTTTTGTGTTTTGAGTAGTTTGTATTTGTGTTTGGTTTTGGTACAGTTTGTGCTTTGGAAAGTTTTTGA
>CAYJWA010000002.1:0-38982 GCA_964373775.1 uncultured Candidatus Saccharibacteria bacterium
TACCAAAAGCGGTAGATACACTTGACGAATGGTGCACACGAATTTTAGGAAGGCGTACACGAATGGGGGACACCCTGCGCTCCCTGCCCGTGCGTGTCCGCACGCAGGCGGGCGCGCAGGGTCATTCGGGGCGGCCCGCAGGCAGGCGCCCTGCGGTGCCGCTCTCAATTTTTACTTTTCGCATACCCGCAGTGTATCAAAAAGCGATTGATAAAAAAAAGAGGACCTCGGTACCGAAGTGTACCGAGGTCCCGCATCGTATGGGACCCGACAAAATAAGGGATGTGTCCAGCAAGCGCGTCAAGGAGGTAAGGGTGGGGAACCCTATTGAGGAAACGCGGCCTGCCAGACACAAAAGTCGTTGGAAGAGCGATTCAGTACTCACTCTACTCCCCTGCCGGTCTTTTGTCAAAGGAAAGCCGGTGCTGCGGAAACATACAGAGGGAAGAATGATTCTTGGGCAAACTTTCTCTACAGGATTTACGCGCACCGGCAAGTGAAAGCGCCAGCGCCTCTTCGCCCCGCGGTGGGTATTCCGAAACACCCGCCGAAAGGTCTGAACAAGACGCTGGCTAAATTGCTCTGCACTCTATTTTGCACAACAGCGGTTTTTTGTCAATCTCCTATTTTACAAGGTCGGACCTTGTAATGTTTGCGGAGAATGAGAGACACAGACGGTCGTGATGCTGAGGACATTTGCCGTTGTCGGCAATGATCAGTGCAATAGTACCCGCCATGGATATGCAGCATTTCTTCTGCGGGACGGCTGACCGTGCAACGAAAATTACTGCACGGTACGAATACAACTTTCATCTTCATAGTTTTCCTTCTGTTGGGGTTCGCAAAGAACAAATTTGTCGGCTCGGATACGGCATCCGAGCTGTTGAAAGCCGTTGTTGGCTTTTACCTCTCGTCTACAGAACGAAAAAACCAACCTCTAAGGTTGGTTTTTTCGTTGGTATCTTACTTACATCTTCAATCTGTCATCTTACATCTGGCGCAGCCAACGCAAAAATCAGCCCTTGAGGAAGGTTTTTATACTCATCGTCATCATCATTGCCTTGCGGGATGCGTTGGACTGTTTCGTATGCATTGTATCTTCAGTATAGCAACCGGCACTTTCTTGTCAATAGTCGCGGAAAAGAACAAAACACAGTACATCTACCCTTCGGGGATCTCCCGAAGGGAGACAAAAATTTGACGGACTAAAGAAGATTTGTTTTCTGAAAGGGTTTGCGCTTTGTTTGGACACTGGGTTGTTTGTGTTTTGGGCAGTTTGAAGCTTTGCGCCCTGTGGATAAATCGGCTTTCTATTGCGGTGCAAGGGAATATAATGGCCACATACAAAAAGGGTCGCTTAATCTTTTATCTTTTACGAGAGCAAGGTATTTTTATGCATAAGAAAAACATCTCAATTGCGCTCGCATTTCTTGGCGCCACAGTAGCAATCGGGTGCGGCGCCACGGTCGCGTTTGCGCAGGAAGGGGGAATGCCTCCGTCCCCTTCGTCTAGTGGAGGTAGCGGTTTTACCTCTCCTTCTTCAGAGCCAATGATTCAACCCGCGCCGAGGATGGAACCGGTTCCGATGATGGATGGAGGGGGCGGGAATATGCCGCCTCCGCCGGAACGGCCGAATGTGGGACTGCCTTCGGATGGCAGAATGGCGCCGTTTTCACCACGGGGAGATTTTCGCCAGGAGCAGAAGCCATATCCTGCATCAGAGGCAGAGGTGCGCGCGCGGGTAACTGAAGATATGACCCGGAAGATTACTGAACAGATGACCGAGAAAATTCGGAGCAGATATGAAGGGCAGAGACATCCTTCGTCAGGGGAGATGATGCAGAATCAGCAAGGTAGGACCGCTTCGCCGGAGCGACAGCGAGGCGAGCCTTTTGAAGGAGAGAGATTTATGCCGCCATCCCAAGGGAAAGGACAGCCGTTTATGGGTGGAGGGGATTTCCGCCCGCCCTCCCAAGGAAGCGGTCAGCCGTTTGAGGACGGCGGGTTTGGTCCGCCGGGGAATTTTGGTCCGGGCGGAGGCGGAAGAGAATTCGGTCCCAGCGGCTTTGGGGGTTCCTGGGGACCGGGCGGCGATGGAGAGGGAGGTGGATTCAGCGGTCCGAGTGAGGAAGAAATGGGTCAGATGATGGAGGAGCGGGAGAAACAGATGAAGATGCAGCAACTCGCACAAATGAGGCGCGGCTTCGGCGGCATGGAATCAGGTCTTCGGCAAGTCAAAAAAGTCATTGACCGTTTAATCAAGAAAGGGGTGGCAGTTCCGCAGGAGTATGTCTCATTGGTGGACGATTTGACGCGGGCAGTGGAAGTGGTGAAGAACGCGGAAGATTTTGACGAGACCGTAGAAGCCGCCATGGAGGTCTTGCAGGAGAAAGGACCGGAACTGGGGGATATTGGACCGCGGCTCGGCATGCTGGAGCAATGGCCAAAGGTTCTCTCGCAGGCGGAGAAACAGGTGAAGCGTTTGGAGAGCGTTCTTGCGAAGACCAAAAAGAGAAAAGGTACGGCAGAGTACGCGGACATTGTCGCAAAGGTGGAAGCGCGCGTTGGCGGCATTCGCTCCCGATACGAAGAAATCAGGCGCGCGGGCGAGTCCGGCGATTTTGAAGAGGCAATGGACAGCATGCAGGAGTTCTTTGAGGATATCGGAGACGCGCACCGCGAGGTGGGCGTGCTTGACCAGTTGGGCAATATCGCAAAGATGATTCGCTCCGGCGAGAAGGAGATTGCGAGTTTTGAGAAACAGGTGAAGCGTTTGGAGAAAAGAGGAATTAACGCAAGTTCCGTTACCGCTTTGATTGCGGAAGGGCGCGCAAAACTTGCGGAGTTGAAAGCGCTCGGCAAGAATGCGGATGCGGAGCCGGAGGACTTCTTTGCGATTATGCAGGAGTTGGACGAGCTCCGGCAGCGGGCAACCGATGAGTTTAATCTTCTTCAGGGCCGCGGAGCATCGCAGGAGGGCGCGGTTATCCGTTCGCTCATTGAGTTGCGGGAGGGGAGGTAGACGGGTAGTCTGTCAGTTGATAAGTTGATGCAACGGGAGGTAATAAAGTATTGAATACTCCCCCGTCCGCCGCAACGGACGGGGGAGTATTGCGTTTGCGGAATACACGGAATAAGAACATGGTAGAACATATCAAATTACACCACATCCTCTCTCCGTCAACATCGGGTGTTGACGGAGATGAGGGTCTTCAATGATGGGCGAGGTGGGACTTGAACCCACAGTTCCTTTCGGAGCACGGTCCTAAGCCGTGTGCGTTTAGCCAATTTCGCCACTCGCCCAAGGTTAATGTAAACCCAGCACCAGGGTCATCACTGGGCATTTTCATCTTTCAATTACCCTGTCCGCCCAGTAGGATTCGAAACTTACCGTTTCAGTACCCCGATTGGTTTTTCTGTTCGTTCGCCGCGGGCGGACTCCAAAAAAGCTCAATCGGGCTTCAAATCCTACACGAAAGCGCCCCGCGCTTTCTTGGGCGGACGCGCTTCGCTTGTCCGCCCAGTAGGATTCGAACCTACGACCCTCCGCTTAAGAGGCGGGTGCTCTACCAACTGAGCTATGGGCGGCTACATCATCCGCGGCGGATGATCGCCCGACCAAAACAAAGTTTTGGTTTAGGGTTTTCTGCTGCGAATAGGTTATAACACAAAAAGACCGAAAATTGAACCTGTGGATTGCGGCCGCGACCGTTGTGCTATACTTATCCGCAGCCCATTAGGAGTTAATTTCACCCACACACCTTGATGGAAAGTTCTGTGCCTCACGCGAGGTTAGGATTTTTTTAGCATTCACCACGAGTTTTAGTGAACAGGTCAAGGTGCCGGGGTTCACGACCATGTTGGGCGGACACTAATTCCAACAAAGAGACAGTTCGCTGTCTCTTTGTTGTTTTTGAGATATACATACCAATCCCAATAGTAGAGCGGAGCTCGCTACGGGACAGGTATACGAATCCGCCGCGGCGGACGAATCAACCTATGTCCGACCGGGTCGAACAGGTCTAGGACGAATGGCTACGCATGATGCAGGCATAGGTAACTTCTGAGCGGTCGCACAGAAGTTGCATATATTAGATTTGTTTGAGATAACTCATTAGGGGGAACCGCACGGGTGAATTCTCCGCGGTGTCGCTCTCAAACTTTACATGGATGACATACAGCTTCCCGAGCCGCAGGCAAGACACGGGGAAACCGCGTGCCCGTATTGCGGGGACAGTCCAATCCGGCATTTTGAAACCTTTGTGAGCGAGAGCATAGCAAGCGCCGCGAACCAGTGGCTGTCGTTTCCGGGCATGCGCGCGCTCCACGGATTTGTGGACAGGGTCTCTCTCGGCTTTGCGCGGTTCTTTATTTTTCTGTTCCGCGCGATTGGCGCCGCTTCTTTTTCGCGCGACATTTTGCGCGCCAGGACTTTGCGCTCCGCGCTCATTTGGCGGGAAGCGCGCAGGCGCGGCATCGCGATGGAGCAATGTATTGCATGGGGAAAGCCGACCGAGTGGTACCGCGCCCGACTTCGCGGGAGGTGGCGCTATTTTGAGAGCATTCCGCTTCCGCCTGCGCTTTCGCGCAGGGGGCACGAGTGGCTTGATGATAAGCACTTGGTTAAGGAGAAATTGCGACGGGCTGGGATTCCCGTTCCGCGCTCGGTTGTTGTAAAAAGCGCGCGCGCCGCCCGCGCCGCGTTTTTGCATCTTGGCGCGCCGGTTGTGGTAAAACCCTGCACGGGTTCGCGCGGCAGGCATACGACTGTTTTTGTGCCGGATGTTGCTTCATTAGAAAAAGCGTTTTGGCGTGCGCAAAGAATCAATCATTTTGTCGTCATTGAGGAGTATCTTTCGGGAAGCGTCTGCCGCGGAACCACTGTTGCCGGAGTGCTTCGCGGATTTCTGAAAGCCGACCCTCCGATTGTTGTGGGAGATGGGAAGCGCACCCTTGCGAAACTGATAGCGGAGAAAAACCGCACCCGTCCAAAGCGGGTTGCGGAGGTGCTTATCCGCCCGGAACTGACAGAGTTTGTGGCGAGGCAGGGATATGCGCTTTCTGCTGTGCTTCCACAAGGGCAGCGGTTGCCGCTTCTCTTTCGCACCGGACGGCTTTTTGGCGGCAGAACGCGTGAGATGCTTTCTGAAGTGCACCCCGAGTTTCGCGCCGCGCTCGAGAAGGCAGGGAGAGTCGCGGATGCTCCCGTGGTCGGTTTTGATGTTATTATTCCTGACCCAACGCGCGCGCCCGCGGGACAGAAATGGGGAGTTATAGAGGGGAACAGTTTGCCTTTTATTGACCTGCACGATTTTTCGTTGGAAGGCGCGCCCGCCAATGTCGCCTCCCATATCTGGGATTTGTGGGAGCGGGGATGAGTTCCGCAGCTCGTCCGCGGCAGACGGACGGTAGTGTGCTACACTGTCAGTATGCCGTATATCGCGCTTGTTATCCTTTTCGGTCTTCTCCTTCTGCCCGCCGTGGGAATGGTCTTTGTCCCGTTCTTTCCCGCGTTTTGGTATCTCATTGCCCTTGCGGCGATCTTCGGCGCGATTGACAGATTTGTTCATCTGACAATTCTGGACTTTGCGGTCCTTGCCGCTATCTTTGGCATATCTATTCTGGTTGATTGGGGCGCAGGACTCCTTGGCGCAAAGCTCGGTGGAGCCGCGTGGAAGAGTTTGTTGTACGGAGCAATCGGCGCGATCGTCGGGTTTCTCATTGCGCCCCCTCTCGGCGTTTTACCCGGACTTTTTGCCGGCGTTCTTTGGGGAGAATTGCAGAGGCGAAGAAACGCGCCCTCGGCGCTTCGCGCCGCAAGCGGCGCGCTCATCGGCACAGTTACCGGTATGGCGATTAATGCTGTACTCGCGCTTACATTTGTCGCGCTGTTTGTTGCCTTCGCTCTGTAAATCCACGGAACAGCACTGCTGTACAAGGTCCGACCTTGTAAGATGTCGGGGAACGGCTTAACGATGCCGTTTCTGGCTACAAGGTCCGACCTCGTAGATTTAGTTCCGTGTTTTTATTTCGCGTCAGTTCCGTGTTTCCTGTACAGCGGATGCACCGGCACGGCGCGGATTGCGGTAATGACTTCTTCGTCGCTGTCCGTAATCGTATAGAGTCCGAGGTCTTTTTCGTCAACCGCGTGGTGAAGCAGGAGCATATTTTCCCGCATAAAGCTATTGAGCGGTTCCCAAAAGTCGCGCCCCACGAGAAAGATCGGCACCCGCCGTATTTTGTGCGTCTGTATGAGCGTGATGAGTTCAAAAAATTCATCAAGCGTGCCGAATCCTCCCGGAAAGAAAAGGTACGCCTCTGCGGCGAATGAGAGCGCGACTTTTCGCACGAAAAAATAATCAAATTCAACGCTTGCCGTTGTGTATTGGTTGAACTTTTGGCGTGTGGGAAGACGAATGTTGAGCCCCGCGGATTTGCCGCCTGCTTCAAACGCGCCTCGATTCGCTGCCTCCATAATGCCGGCGCTCCCGCCGGTGAGCACTGTGTAGCCAAGTTCTTTTACAATCTTTCCCGCAAGCGCGCGCGCTTTGATATAGTGTTCGCTCTTCTCGGTGAAACGCGACGAGCCAAAAAAGGTGACGGAGCGCGGAAATCTGCCGATAAATTCAAACGCTTCGGTGAATTCTTTGTCAATACGAGACACCCGCGCTTTGATTTCGCGCTGTATTTCTTCTTTGGTAAGAGCGTGTGAAAAGCGCTCGCTGTCGTTCTGATGTCGTGTTGGCGGCATGTTTGTTTTTCTATTATAGCGATGGGAACGGAAACGAGCAACTTTTTGTGTGCAAACTGCGCTTTTTTCTTTATACTGTTGCGGTGCGATTTCATATTGAAAAGAAAGTGAAAGGGCGAATGGGGCGCGCGGGTATTCTTGAAACCGCGCACGGCGCTATTCATACGCCGGCTTTTGTCGCGGTGGGGACCAAAGCAACCGTGAAAGCGGTTGCGCCTGATGCGCTTCGTGCCCTCGGTGCCGAAGTCGTGCTCGGAAATGCCTATCATCTGTATCTTGAGCCCGGGGAGAAAACAGTTGCGCGCGCCGGGGGTTTTGGAAAGTTTATGGGCTGGGACGGGCCCACCATGACCGACTCAGGCGGTTTTCAGATATTCTCGCTCGGTGCGGGATTTGGGCGGCACACGGCCAAAATTAGACCACACCTGCACCATTCTAAACATCGGGTGTTCACCGAGGAGAGGTGTGGTGTAATTTTTGTGCAGATTGATGAAGACGGGGCAATATTCCGCTCGCACCGGGACGGGAGCAAGCATCGGTTTACACCGGAGCGTTCCATTGAGATTCAACACGCGCTCGGCGCCGACATCATCTTCGCGTTTGACGAGTGCACTTCGCCCGACGCTCCATATAAGTACCAGAAGCAGGCGATGGAGCGGACGCACCGGTGGGCCCTTCGTTCGCTAGAAGCGAACCGCCGATTAACGCGGATAAGAACGCGGATTGACGCGGATAAATCATATCAGCGCACATCAGCGTTACATCAGCGTCCATCTGCGTTATTCGGAATTGTGCAAGGAGGCCGTCACGAAGATTTGAGAAAGCAGAGCGCACGGACAGTTGGCAAGATGGATTTCGATGGCTTCGGCATCGGCGGCTCGTTTGGAAGAGAAGATATGGGGAACGCGGTGCGCTCCGTGAATGAAATCCTGCCGGAGGATAAACCACGGCACTTGCTCGGCATCGGCGGCATTGAAGATTTGTTTTCCGCCGTTGAAAACGGCTGCGACACCTTTGATTGCGTGTCTCCGACGCGCGAAGCGCGCACGGGTTCGCTGTATACGAAGCGGGGGAGAATAAACATTACCAATGCGCGTTTTCGGACAGAATTTACGCCCATTGATACCGCGTGCGAGTGTTATACATGCTGTAATTTTACCCGCGCGTATCTCGCACATCTCTTCCGTTCGCGGGAGATTCTCGCGTACTCGCTCGCCTCGGTCCACAATCTTTCGTTTTTCATCAATCTGGTGCAAAATATGCGACAGGCGATTTTGGGCGGTGTCTTCCACAAGTTTAGAAAAGAATTTTTGCTACACTATAAAAGTTGATATGAACATCAAAGCAATCATTATCCCGGGCAATCATGATGATAATCCGGAGGATAAATGGTTCCCGTATCTTGAGCGCGAACTGCCGAAAATCGGTATTGCGGTTATCAACAAGAAGTTTCCGGACGCGGTACTTGCGCGAAAGAGATATTGGCTTCCGTTTATTGAAGAATTAGGGGCAGATGAAAACACCATACTGATTGGCCATTCATCAGGCGCAATCGCAGCGCTCTGTTTTGCTGAAACGCACACCATACAAGGAAGCGTTCTGGTCGGCTCGTATGTTTCGCACATGAATGAGCCCGATGAGGTCGCGAGCGGTTACTTTGATGTTCCGTGGGATTGGGAAAGCATGAAGAAGAATCAAAGATGGATTGTGCAGTTTGCCTCTATTGACGACCCGTTCATTCCGATAGAAGAAGCGCGGGAGGTGCATCGGAGTCTCAATACAGAATATCACGAGTATACAGACGAGGGGCATTTTGGCAGCCGGGACAACAAAACCGAGTTTCCGGAGATCGTTGCGGCGATACAGAGGAATCTGGGGATTGCATAAAAACCGGTTCCTATTCTCCCGCATCGCGGCGTATTCTGATGTTCTTGACCCGTCTGCCGGCGAGGAAGGGAACATCAGAAAATGCCGGATTATGAGGAATAAAAAAGTAGGGAAAATCGGCGGGTGGGCTTTTTTGCCTGGCGGTGTGATAGGGTACGGGCAGATATGAAAGCAAAGATCTTTATCACTCCGCGCAAAGCTCTCCGCCACCCCGAAAGCGAGACGGTCCTCAAGGCGCTTCAAGAACATATCGGGCTTCCCGATGCGACCGCTCTTTCTGTCGGCAAATACTATGAAATTGAATTTGACGGCGTTAGTGAGGGGGAAGCTCGAAAACAAGCCGAAGCCCCCGCAAAGAGAGAAGCGAATCCGATTGTTCAAGACTCAAGAATCGAAATCGAAGCGTAACACCCACCGGAGACTCACGGGAGAATTGAGGGAGGGAGAGACAAAGTAGCCGCCCTCTTTTTTATCCGCCATGGCCTGGATGTATGCAGAAATCTGAATTGAGCGCACACAAAAAAGCTCGTCGCTGTAGACGAGCTTTTTTGTGTGGACCGAGGGGGAGTCAAACCCCAAGAGCGGGCGGTCTCGTCAACCTTATGGGGCAGTATAGCATTTACTTTGTCCGTGTCAAGCGAGTTGTGGATAAGTACCATTCGCCCCGCCTCACTCAATCTCTCGGCTCTTTATACCATACGGCTTTGTAAGAGTCATCTTCTGCTATATAGTTTTCATGCAATGCAAAAATTCCAGCTGAAAAGCAAGTTCAGACCCGCTGGTGACCAACCAAAAGCTATTAAGGCATTGGTGGAAGGATTCAAGCGCGGCGAGCGGTATCAAACGCTACTTGGCGTTACCGGAAGCGGGAAAACCTTCACAGCGGCCAATGTGATTGCGCAGATTCAAAGGCCAACACTGGTGATTGCGCACAATAAAACGCTCGCGGCACAACTTGCGCAGGAGTACAAAGAGTTTTTTCCGGATAACGCGGTGCATTATTTTGTTTCCTACTACGATTACTACCAGCCGGAGGCGTATCTGCCTATAACCGACACCTATATTGAGAAAGAAGCGCAGATCAACGAGGAGATTGACCGCCTTCGGCACGCGACGACACAGGCGCTTCTCTCGCGCCGAGATGTGATTGTAGTTGCGAGCGTCTCGTGTATGTATGGGTTGGGAAGTCCCGAGGAATATGAAAAAGTGAATATAAAATTGCAAAAAGGACAGCGCGTCTCTCGCGGCGATGTTTTGCGCGCGCTCATCGGCATACATTATATACGTACGAACGCAGACCTATCCCCCGGCGAGTGCCGCGCGCTCGGCAATGTGGTGGAGGTAATGCCTCAAAGTGAGCGGGAGATGTATCGTATTGAGATTAGTGACGAGCTCGTTCAGCGGATTCAAAAGATTGACCCGATTACGCGGAAACTTTTGGAAGAAATAGATGCGTTGTTTATTTTTCCGGCAAAACATTTCATCACGCCGGAGGAGGACCGCGCGCGAGCGATTGAGACAATCAAGAGTGAGCTGAAAAACCAGTTGAAGAAATTTGAAAAAGAGGGGAAATTGCTTGAAGCCGAGCGGCTTAAACGTCGCACCAACTATGACCTCGCGATGATACGCGAAGTCGGCTATTGCAACGGGATTGAAAATTACTCACGCCACTTTTCGGGGAAACTCCCCGGCGAACCGCCCGATACCTTGCTTTCATATTTTTCCGCATCTCCAAGGTTCGACCTTAAATCGGGAGAAAGGTCGAACCTTGGAGATAGTGCAGATTTTTTGACCATCATCGACGAATCTCATGTGACAATTCCACAGCTTCGCGGAATGTATGCGGGGGACAAATCGCGGAAAGATACGCTTGTCGAACACGGCTTCCGTCTTCCCTCGGCGCGTGACAATCGTCCGTTACAGTTCCACGAGTTTGAGGAGCGGGTAGGGCAAGTGATTTTTACCTCGGCGACGCCCGGGCCGTATGAGTTCGAGAAGAGCGGCACAGCAGTTGTCGAGCAGGTCATTAGACCGACTGGATTGGTTGACCCGCAGGTTGAAATACGACCGGTAAGCGAGAACTTTTATTCCTCCTTTCCTAAAGGAGGCGCCCCGAATCTTCGAGGGACGGAGGATTTTAAAATCCCTCCTCCGATGTCACATCGGAGTGCTCCCTTTAAGAAAGGGAGAAGAGATCGGCAGGGCTACTGCGGACAGATTCAGGACTTTAAAAAATCTACAAGGTCGGACCTTGTAAAAAAAGAGGGTTATAAAACAGGTTCTTTCACCCGTCTACAAGGTCGGACCTTGTATGGAGGGCAGGTTAAGGATTTCATCGCGGAGGCAGAAAAAGATATCAAAGCCGGTGGGCGGGTCATTGCGACGACGCTTACGAAGAAAATGGCCGAGGACCTCGCGGCGTTTCTCAAGGAAAAGGGTATCAAAACCGAGTACCTGCACAGCGACATTTTGACACTGGAGCGGATTATGATTCTGACGCGGTTTCGCAAGGGTGAGTTTGATTGTCTGGTGGGGGTTAATCTTTTGCGCGAAGGGCTGGACCTTCCCGAGGTTTCGCTTATCGGCATTTTGGACGCTGACCGCGAGGGGTTTTTGCGTTCGCAGACATCACTCATTCAGATTATTGGTCGCGCGGCGCGCAATGTCGCGGGGCGGGTGATTTTGTATGCGGATGTTATTACCGGTTCAATAGAAAAAGCGATTGGCGAGACGAATCGGCGCCGCGCGCTTCAGCTCGCGCATAACAAAAAACACGGCATCACGCCGAAAACAATTATCAAAAAAGTGCGTGATATCATCGAAGCCTTCTGCTTGGAGCACGAAAAGGCCGTCAGTCACCTTATGGAGATAGACAAAGAAGCGCTGAAAAATAAGACACTCAACCAGTTGCTCAAAGAAAAGAAAGTCCAAATGAACGCGGCAGTCAAAATTCTTGATTTCGAGACGGCCGCATTGCTCCGCGACGAAATCCGCGAGTTGGAGAAGCTGACACTGCATCCACTTATAATGTATCGCTGAATTGCTGAATAACCTTTGTGCACACTTGTCCACAGCGCCGGGCTCTTGTTATTGGTATAATGAGTTGGTTGTTTCCCGCATTAGTTATTCAGTCATAAGTTATGATAAAAGCAAGTGTTGGCCTCTCGGAGGGAGAGGATTCGTATGCGGTTGGGGCGAACGCGGCGCAGGACGCCTTTGACCGCCTCGGGGCTTCCGACCCGAATGCGGTCGTCGTTTTCTCCTCCGTTCAATATGACCAGGAGAAGATGATTGCCGGAGTGCGCTCTGTTGCAAAAAATGCGGTGCTGGTTGGTTGCTCAACGGCCGGTGAGATAACGCAAAACGGTCCGGCAACGCGCCACTCGGTGGCGGTTATGGCGATTAAGGGCGAGGGTATCTCGTTTTACGGAGGGGTAGGCGAGAATATTGCCGGAGGAGCGCGCGGAGCCGGCCGAACCGCGGCTGATGCGGTAAAGCGGCAAGCGCCGGGCGGGAAACTTGATGCGTTTATCATGCTCCCGGATGTGCTTACGGGGAACGGGGCTGACATCGTCCGCGGAGTCCTTGAGTCCCTCGGAGAGCATTTTCCGGTTGTGGGAGGCGCGGCCGGGGACGATTTTGAGTTCAAGAAGACATTTCAATATCTGAACGATAAGGTGTATTCAGGAGTCGTTGTCGGACTGGGGCTCACGGGGTCGTTTAAGATGGGTATCGGAGTGAAGCACGGCTGGATTCCCGTGGGTTCACCGAAGACGGTTACCAAATCAAGCGGAGCAGTGCTCCATGAGCTTGACGGCAAGCCGGCGATTAAAATCTACGAGGACTACTTTGGCGCGGAACGCGCCAAAGAACTCCGCACCGAGGCGTTGGCGCGGCTTGCGATTACCTATCCTCTCGGTATGCAGGTTGTCGGGAGCGACGAGCTTCTTATTCGCGACCCGATTACGGTAGATGAAAAAGGGTCAATCACTTGCGCGGCTGAAATACCGGAGGGTTCGGAGATTCGCTTGATGATCGGAAGCCGTGAGGAAGCGGTAAAGGTGGCGAAGCAAGCGGCGGAGAACGCGATGAAGCAACTCCAAGGCGGCGTGGCAAAGGCAGTCATTATCTTCAACTGCATCGCTCGCAACAAACTTTTCGGGGAGCACAGCGGCGAGGAGATTGAAGCGATTCAGGAGGCGGTGGGGTCTGATACTCCGCTTATTGGATTTTATACCTACGGAGAACAGGCGCCGCTCGGAGGCGAAGTGCTCAATATCAACAAGTGCAATCCCGCGTTCCACAATGAGACCGTGGTGATTTGCGTCTTGGGAGAATAAGAGCTTGATGTTAGCCGACTTTTTACTGTTGTTCCGTCCGTCGTGCTGACTCGCGTGCGTATGAAAAGAGTGCAGCAGCAATGGAGGGTATTTCTTGTTCTCTTGATTCCGCTTGCGTTATTTTTTGCGGTGGGGGGAATTGTTTTTCTTTTTCCCCATGAAGATGTCCTGCATCTTGTCTCGTTTCTCGCGGCGCTTCTCCTCAGTCTGGCAATTCAGGTCGCGGTGTTTCAGAGACATCTTTTGCCGAATGCCGTTGCCCTCCTAAAATTCAAGCAGATTGTCGCGGAACAGGATCGGGGAGCTCAGCTTCTGGTACGGCGAGACTTAGAACTCACGCGCGCAAACGAGCGGCTCCGCAATCTTGACGAGGTGAAGTCCAGTTTTATCTCGGTTGTCGCGCATCAGTTGCGCACGCCGCTCTCCGGCATCAAGTGGACGCTTAATCTCCTGCTCAAGGGCGATCTGGGCGCGCTCTCCCCGGAGCAGCAGACATTTCTTTTTAAGGCATACGAATCAAATGACCGGATGATTGCGCTTGTCAATGATATGCTCGGCGCTGACCGCATTGAGTCCGGCAAGATTCGGTATCGGTTCGCTCCGCTTTCGCTACTGGAAGTGATTGATGCTGTGCTTTTTGAGCTTTCGCCCGCAGCGAGCGCGAAGGGAGTAACGGTGCAGTTTGCGAAATATCCGGAGGGGCTTCCGCTCGTGCGCGCGGACGCGGAGCAGATACGCGCGGTCCTGCAAAATCTTTTGGAAAATGCAATTAAGTATTCTCGCGCGGGCGGCACGGTTCTGCTTACTCTCGCCGCGGGGAGGGAAGAGGTCACTGTTACCATTAAAGACGACGGTATCGGGATTCCCCGTGAACAGCAAAAGAGCATCTTTGAACGGTTTTTCCGCGCCAGCAATGCCGTGAAGGTGGAGACCGAAGGGTCCGGGCTCGGGCTTTTTATCGTCAAGAGCATTGTGGAGAAACACGGCGGCCGCATCTGGTTTGAGAGCGAGGAGGGGCGAGGCGTCACCTTCTATTTTACGGTGCCGGTGGATACGACAAGCGCTCAAAACAAGAAAACGGTTTGAGTCGCCGCTGTTGATAGAAATAAGTAGATTAATGTTGTAAGATTAAGCATAACACAGATTAAAGTTGTAAGATTTAAGTACGACAGTAGAACTCAAAGCCGGATTTCCCTACTTTAATCTTTAATCTTTAATCTGAAATCTTAAATCTATGAGCAAGATTCTCCTTATTGAAGACGATATATTTCTGGGAGATGTACTTATGGAAAAGCTCAAAGCCGCAGGCTACGAGGCGCGACTTTCTCGCGACGGCGTTTCGGGACTGCGCGCCCTGCGCGAGTGGAAGCCGGATTTGCTTCTCCTGGACATTATTCTGCCGAATAAAAACGGGTATGAAGTGCTGGAGGAGAAACTTCGCGACAAAATGATTGCAAAGATTCCGGTTATTGTTATCTCTAATTCCGGCCAGCCTGTTGAAATCAACCGCGCCCTGGCGCTCGGAGTGAAGGATTATCTGGTAAAAGCTCAATTTGACCCCGAGGAAGTGCTTATCAAAGTGCGGCTGCAGCTCTCGGGAGGGGAGACGGCTCCCCGGTCTTCGCTTCCGGCGGCGCAGGCACAGAAAGGGGGAGAAAAGAACTCCGGCGCCGCTGCTTTGCAGGGGAGAAAGATCATGTGGGTGGAGGACGACAAATTCTTAAGCGACATCATTGCGCGAAAACTCTCCGCGCAAGGAAGCGTGTTAATTCACGCGAGCGACGGGGGCACGGCTCTGAAGATTCTTGAAAACGAGTCGCCGGATATCGTGCTTCTCGATATTCTACTTTCCGGCATTGACGGGTATGAGATTCTGAAACGGATGAAATCGGCTGAAAAGACGAAACATATCCCCGTCATTCTCCTTTCTAACCTGGGGCAGAAGAGCGATGTGGAAAAAGGGAAAGCGCTCGGCGCGGCGCGGTTTCTGATTAAAGCAACCGTTACCTTGGATGAGATTGTGGAGGAGATAAAAGCCGTTCTGAAAGAAGTAAGCAGTAAGTAGTAAGTAGATAGTAGGGAGAGAAAAAGCGGCGGGGAGAGTCCCCGCCGTTTTGTTTTGGGGAAAGGAGAATGGTATAGTGTCCGTGCATCACCCTACGGCAAGGCCGCGGGGTCGATTGCGTGCTTTCGGTTAAACCTAAAACCTAAATCCATTTAGGTAGGTTTAACCGACAGGCAACAAAAGCATGCAGCATCAAGGCGATAAAATCATTGTTAAGGGAGCACGGACACATAACCTTAAGAACATCACGGTTGAGATGCCGCGCAATAAACTGATTGTATTCACCGGGCTTTCCGGAAGCGGGAAGTCGTCTTTGGCGTTTGATACGATCTTTGCGGAAGGTCAGCGCCGCTATGTGGAGTCGCTCTCTGCCTACGCGCGGCAGTTCCTGCGGCAGATGCAGAAGCCGGATGTGGACGAGATTATCGGACTCTCGCCGGCCATTTCCATTGACCAAAAGAGCCGTTCCAACAACCCGCGTTCAACGGTTGCGACCATTACCGAAATTTACGATTATCTGCGCGTCTTGTTTGCGCGCGTCGGGAAACCGCACTGTCTTCTCTGCGGGCGAGAAATCAAAAAGCTCTCCAACGAAGAAATTAAAGACACCATTTTGGAAGCGGTTGCGCGCGTGCGGAAAAGCGCTGCCGGGCCGAGGGTTCTTGGCGTCGCCGTGAGCAACGCGAAGCTCAAACTCTACGCGCCCATCGTCGTCGGGCGCAAGGGCGAGTACTACCAGTTGCTCTACGACTTGCTAGGAAAGGGGTACGCAGCGGTGAAGGTGGACGGTGTTGAGAAAAAACTGCGCGAGCCGATTGTCTTGGAGAAAAACAAGAAGCACGACATTGATGTGTTGGTAGACGAATTCTTTCTGTCGGAGCTCGCTAGGGGGAGCGACGCGACGAGGGAGCGTCTGCCGGAGGCAATTGAGCGCGCGCTCCACGAATCGGGCGGGCTCGTGCGCGTAGAAACATCTGCCGAGAGCAAGATTATTTCCGCCAAGTTTATGTGCCCCTACGACGGCTTTTCGTACCCAGAGGTGGAGCCGCGGCTCTTCTCTTTCAACTCGCCGTACGGCGCGTGTCCGGAATGCAACGGCCTCGGCACGCGGCATTTCTTCGGAGACGAGCCATGCCCGAAATGCAAAGGCGCGCGGCTGCGCGATGAATCTCTCCATGTCGTGCTCGGAAGCACGACCGCGGACAAGCGCGGACTGGACGCAGACCTACGCGGAAGGGGAAGCGGCGTAAACATTGTGCAGTTATCGGCCATGTCCATTGCGGATGCATACGACTTTTTCGTGGAGCTGAAGCTCTCGCCGAAGGAGCGGGAAATTGCCAAAGTCGTGCTCCGCGAGATTGAGTCGCGACTGCAGTTTATGATTGATGTGGGTATTGAGTACCTCACACTTGACCGGCGGGCGCATACGCTCTCGGGCGGCGAGGCGCAGAGGATTCGGCTTGCCTCCCAACTGGGGAGCGGGCTCGTGGGCGCCCTGTATGTGCTTGACGAGCCGACCATCGGACTCCACGCGCGAGATAACGCGCGACTCTTGAAGACCCTTCTGCACCTGCGGGATATCGGGAACACGATTATTGTAGTGGAACATGATGAGGAAACGATTCTTTCCGCGGATTATTTGGTGGATATCGGTCCCGGAGCCGGCGTGCATGGCGGATACATTGTCGTTGACGGCGATTTGCAAAAGCTGTTGTCGGCAAAGACGAATGCAAGCAAGTCGCTGACACTTTCGTATCTGCGCGGCGAGGTGGAGATTGAAGTTCCGGAAACGCGCCGCACGCGAGACAAAGGCGCGCTCAAAATCCGCGGCGCAAAGATCTTCAACATACAAAATGTTTCGGTGGATGTGCCGCTTGGAAAACTGACGGTGATTACCGGCGTATCCGGTTCCGGCAAGTCCTCGTTTCTGTATGAGATTCTGCACAAAAATCTTCAGGCGCGGTTTGACCGCAGGTACCGAAGCGCTGAAACCTTTCACTGCAGCTCATTTACCGGTACTGAATACCTTTCACGCGCCATTCTCATAGACCAGTCCCCGATTGGGCGCACGCCACGCTCCAATCCTGCGACCTACACCGGAGCGTGGACATTCATTCGTGGGCTTTTTGCCGAAACTGAGGAGGCGCGCGTGCGCGGCTGGAGTCCGAGCCGCTTTTCGTTCAATGTGCCCACCGCAGGCGGGTCCGCCTCGGGCGGAAAAGGGGGTAGATGCGAAGCGTGCCAAGGGAACGGCGAGATAGCCGTGGAGATGCACTTTCTCCCGACCGTCTATGTCACCTGTGATGTCTGCAATGGCAAGCGATTTATGAAAGAAACGTTGGAGGTGAGGTATAAGAAAAAAAGCGCCTACGACATACTTCAGATGACGATTGAGGAGTGTCTTGAATTCTTTGAGGATATCCCCGCGGTAGCCGATCGTTTAAAAACTTTAAACGATGTAGGCCTAGGGTATCTAGAGTTGGGCCAATCCGCGACGACCCTCTCCGGCGGGGAGGCCCAACGGGTGAAAATATCCTCGGAACTCTATCGTACGCATGTCCAAAAGACCATCTATCTTCTGGACGAGCCGACCGTGGGTCTCCACTACGAAGATGTAAAAAAGCTCATTGAGATTCTTCAGAAACTGGTGGACCACGGAAATACGGTCGTGGTCATTGAGCACAACATGGATGTGATTAAAAGTTCGGACTATGTTATTGACTTCGGGCCGGATGGCGGCGACGGGGGAGGGCAGATTATCGCGAAGGGAACGCCGGAAGAAGTTGCAAGCCATAAGAAATCGTACACGGGGGAGTATTTGCGAAAGGCGCTTGGGTAGATTTAGGATTTATGATTTAAGATGTAAGAAAAAAACCAGCCGTTCATACCGACACGACTGGCATGGTTCCCTGGACGGTTACGCTCCCAGCGCTTTGAGCAACTGGGAGTCCATCACCGTGGTGACAAAAATGGCCTTGCTCCTCGAGTCCTCTTCCGGAAACACTGAAGCTTCACCCATCTCCCCCACGACTACGAAGACTTCCCCGCCGTCTCTTTGAGCAAGTGTAGAAACGGCCACTCTGATCGTCTCGCCCGCTGAAGCACCGATTCCTCCGCGGCAGTCAATGATAACCAGGGTAATGTACGGGTCTTCACGCAACACAATCCGTGTCGTATTTTCCCCCGTAGCGATGCGATATTTCCCCCCTTTCGCCTCAACGAGTTGGCTTGCCGATTGCATGAAGCCCATTTCTGATGACACAATTAGAACCCTCATCATTTTTCTTCGCAACCTTGGTTTGGAAGTTGCGCCTTTCTGTTGTGTGATATAGCATATGGAGCATGAATAGTCAAGCGTTTCCCAAGAGGCGAAGGATTTCAAAATCCCTCCCCCCACCGGGTACTCCCTTTAGAAAAGGGAGAATACCCGATACCCCCGGGGTGTATTTCTTTCTTGGGCGACCGCGAAGCGGTTTAGCCCGAGGGTCTCTACACCCTAAACCCGCAAGGGCGGGTCGGGTTTTGTATATCGGGCGCGCCGCCTCGCTCCGCAATCGCGTGCGAAGCTATTTCGCACCTGACATCGCGGAGAAGCGAAGCTCGTGGATTGCGAAGATGCTTACCGAGGCGAAGAGTATTAATTTCCGGAAAACCGATTCAGTGCTTGAGGCAATTCTCCTTGAGGCATACCTTATCAAAAAACTTCAGCCGCCATACAATACGGAACAGAAAGACGACAAGAGCTTCAACTGCATCGTCATCACCGACGAGTCGTTTCCCGCGCTTATGGTCGCGCGTCAAAAGAACATAGACTTTTCCTCGGTAAGGATTAAGCCTGCCCGCCGAAACCTCGGCGCAGGCGGGGATGAAGGATTAAAGATTCGCGCCGTGTACGGTCCTTTCCCGCACGGTGAGGAACTTCAGACCGCGCTTAAAATCATCCGTAAGATTTTTCCCTTTCGCGACGATACATGTACGCCGTGCCCCCAAAGTATCAGAGGACATTCCAACATTCTCAAGAATGTTGGAATGTTGTGTCGCCCGTGCTTTAACAGGCAGATAGGACTTTGCCCGGGGGTCTGCACCGGCGAGATACGCGAGCGGGAGTACGCAAAAACAATTCGGAATATCCGGCTCTTTTTTGAGGGGAAAAAACCGCGACTGCTGAAACTGCTCAAATCAGAAATGAATGCCGCGGCAAAAGCGCAGGAATTTGAAAAAGCTAGCGTAGTTAAAAAAACCATCTTTGCTCTCCAGCACATCCAAGAGGTCGCCCTCCTCAAAACTTTTAACTTTACACTTTCAACTTTTAACTTCAGGATTGAGGCCTACGACCTCTCGCATTTCGGCGGAAAAGAAATAGTCGGCGCAATGGCGGTAGTTCTAAACGGCGTCGCGCAAAAAAGCGAGTATCGCCTGTTCAAACTGCGCGGCATCAGGTCGCAAAATGAAGTTGCCGGTTTGCAGGAAATTATCCGCCGCCGCTTGAATCATCCGGAATGGCTGTTTCCAGATTTGATTGTCGTTGACGGAAACGAGGTCCAGAAAAATGCGGCTGAAAAGATTCTGAAAGAATGGGGAAGAGTGATTCCGGTTGCCGCGGTCGTGAAAGACGAGCGCCATCGCCCGCGGGAAATTCTTAACAAGATGCTTGCTGTCGGGCAACCCTCCTACATTCCGAGGAATGTAGGAATATGGAGCGAACAGCAAGAATTACATGCGGCGATTCTTCTGGCGAACAGCGAGGCGCACCGATTCGTTCTGAAGTTCCAGCGCAGGCAGCGGCTGGTTAAACGAACCGCTGTGAAAAACTGACTTTCCTTCAGAAGCGCTATTACGGATTCAGTTATTGACAGAAAATAGCCCTTCGGCTATACTATCCGAATAACGCTGAAAAGAGTGAGTTGCGGCTATTCCCGACGAGATTACCAGGTGTTTGACCTGATTATCTTGCAGAGAGAAAACTAGCAATCAACAGAAGCAAAAAGAACCCCTGAAGAGCAGGGGGTTTTGTTGTTATCTGCCTGTTACAGAAAGCACGAAACACTTTCTTAAAACACAAAGCACAGTATCCAAAGAACCAAACAGACTTCACAAAACACAATACATCCACCATTCGGGGGATCTCCCGAAGTGAGACAAAAATCCAAACGAAAAGGCAAGTTTGTGTTTTGAGTAGTTTGAAGTTTTGTTTGGAAACCGTGCGGTCTGTGTTTTGGAAAGTTGATATGAATATTATTGGTAACGCAGCTCACCCTATATGAGCGCTCACCCGACAGAAGAAGCAATGATGAAAACCGCGCGTCAGAAGAAATATTTTGGCGCATACAAGCCGCCGCTCGCGGAGCTTCCGAATCTCGTGGCGCCGCAACTCGCTTCGTTTCAGTGGCTTCGGGAGAAGGGTCTCGCGGAAGTGTTTTCCGAATTCTCGTCCATCAAGGATTATTCGGGGAAAAAGTTTGAGCTTGATTTTACCGGCTTTAAGATTACCGAGCCGAAGTACGACGAATTTTATGCAAAGCAGAACAAGCTTTCCTTTGAGGCGCCGCTGAAAGTGACGGTGCGCCTGCGCAACAAAATCGCCGGTTCCGTGAAGGAGCAGGAAATCTTTATGGCGGATTTGCCGCTGATGACAGCGCACGGCACTTTTATCATCGCCGGCATTGAGCGCGTTATTGTGCCGCAGCTCGCGCGGTCTTTCGGCGTATTTTTTACCGGGGATGAGATTAAGGGGAAAAAGCATTTCGGCGCAAAGATTATTCCGGCGCGCGGCGCGTGGATTGAGATTGAGACGGATATTGACGGCGCGTTCTATGTGCGCATTGACCGCAAGCGGAAATTTCCGGTAACCGCGCTCCTGCGCATACTCGGGGCAAAAAGCGAAAAAGAGATTTCTGAACTCTTTGAAACTTCTCCCCTTGCGCGAGCGCACATACGCGCGACCCTTGCCAAGGACCACGCGAAGACAGCAGAAGAGGCATACCTGGAGATTCACAAACGATTGCGGGACGGCGAGATTGGGAGCGTGGAGAATGCCAAAGAGTTCATTCGCTCCATTTTTGAGCCGGAACGGTACGACCTCTCCAAAGTGGGGCGGTTCCGCTTCAACAAGAGGTTCGGAAAACCTATGGACGAGAAATCGCTTGAGAGGCGGACAATTTCCCTTGATGATTGCGTTACGATTCTCGCGCACATCGCGTACTTGCAGAATACGCAGGGCTCCCGCGAAGATGATATTGACCACCTCGGAAGCCGTCGGGTGCGTTTTGTCGGAGAACTCTTCCAGCAGAAAATCCGCGTGGGCCTCGCGCAGATGAAACGAAATATCCAGGACCGAATGTCCACCGCAGAGTCAGATGTAACGCTCCCCGACAAATTCATCTCTCCCAAGCCCCTGCAGGCGCGCATCAAGGAATTTTTTACCACGAATCAACTGTCGCAGTTCATGCAGCAGGAGAACATTCTTTCGGAATTGGAGCATCTGCGTACGCTCTCCGCTCTTGGTCCGGGAGGGCTTACGCGCGAGCGCGCGAGCTTTGAGGTGCGCGATGTGCACCCCTCCCACTATGGTCGGCTCTGTCCCATTCACACTCCGGAGGGACCGAACATCGGACTTATCTTGCGTCTCTCCACTTATGCGCGGCTCAATGACTTCGGAATGATTGAGACGCCGTATGCGAGGGTGTCCGGCGGGCGCATTACCAAAGAGATTCACTATCTGAACGCGCTGGAGGAAGAACAACATCGCATTTCCCACGCGGCAATACCCTCTGGAGCGGACGGAATGATTCTTGCCGAGGAGGTGGAGGTGCGCTTAAACGGAAAGCCGGAACTGGTGAAGCGAAGCGAGGTTGATTATATAGACATTGCCACCAATCAGGCATTTTCCATTGCCACCTCCATGATTCCGTTTCTCAATCATGATGACGCGAACCGAGCGCTCATGGGTTCAAACATGCAGAAGCAGGCGACGCCGTGTCTTATCCCGGAGGCGCCGCTCGTTGCGACAGGAATTGAGGAGCGGGCCGCGCGCGACACCGGACGGCTTCTCCTGGCAGCGGCGGATGGAGTCGTTTCTTTTGTGGATGCGCGCCGCATCGTGGTCAAGGAAGCAAAAGGGAAGGAACGGGAATATCGATTGGTCTCTTTTTCCCGCACCAACGGTTTTACGGCGTTCCACCAACGTCCCTCGGTCGCGGCGGGCGAGAAGGTAGAAAAAGGCGCCGTGCTTGCCGATACCTCATCCTCCGAGGGAGGGCAGATGGCGCTCGGACAAAATATTCTTGCCGCGTTCATGTCGTGGTCCGGGGCCAACTATGAAGACGCGATTATTATTTCCGAGCGGTTGGTAAAGAACAGTCGTTTTACGAGCATACACATTGAAGAGTTTGTCGTGAATGTCCGCGATACCAAGTTGGGGCCGGAGATCACCACGCACGACATCCCGAATGTTGGCGAGGCGAAGTTGAAAAACTTGGATGAGGACGGTGTTGTCCGCATCGGCGCCGAGGTCCGTCCCGGAGACATTTTAGTGGGTAAGATTACTCCGAAAGGGGAATCCCAGCTTACCCCGGAGGAGCGATTGCTCCGCTCGCTTTTTGGAGAGAAGGCGCGGGATGTGAAAGATACTTCAAAGCGCATGGAGAACGGCAAACGCGGCCGCGTCTTGAGCGTCAAAGTGTTCTCGCGGGAACGCGGGGATAAGCTGGAGAGCGGCATTATCAAGCGCATTCATCTGGAGGTGGCGGAACTGCGCGCGGTATCGGTCGGAGACAAGCTTGCGGGCCGGCACGGCAATAAGGGAGTTATTTCCCGGGTGCTTCCGGAAGAGGATATGCCGTATCTTTCGGACGGGACCCCGGTTGATATGATTTTAACGCCTTTAGGCGTGCCCTCGCGCATGAATCTCGGGCAGATTTTGGAACTGCATTTGGGGCGCGCGGCGCACGCGCTCCAGTATCAGGCGATTGTGCCGCCGTTTGCGGGAGCAACGGATACGGAGATTAAAGAAGAGCTCGTGCGCGCCGGATTTCAGGCGAACGGGAAGACGAAACTTTTTGACGGACGGACCGGCGAGCCCTTCAGTCAGGATATTGCGGTCGGGTATATGTATCTCATGAAGCTTCATCACATGGTTGAGGACAAGATTCATATGCGAAGCATCGGTCCCTATTCGCTCATTACTCAACAGCCGCTGGGCGGCAAAGCCCAGGGAGGAGGGCAGAGGTTCGGAGAAATGGAGGTCTGGGCTCTTCTCGGTCACGGCGCTGCTCACATTCTCCGCGAGATGCTCACAATAAAATCCGATGACATCCTGGGGCGTTCGGCAGTGTTTGACGCGATTGTCAAGGGACGGCGGTGGAGCGACGCGAATGCCCCCGCTTCTTTCAGCGTGCTTTTGCACACTTTGCGCGGGCTCGCGCTTCAGGTGGAATTGCAGAAGGAAGGAGAGGCCGCCGCGCCAGTCCACAAAAGGTCGGGGTATGCGGCGCGGGAGCGGATGCGGGAGCGATACTCCGCGTAAAAGCACAAGCACGAAACAATCTTCTTACAACACAAAACACAGTGTCTCCACCCTTCGGGGGATCTCCCGAAGGGAGACAAAAACCCAACGGGGAAATGAGTTTGTGTTTTGAAAAGATTGTGTTTTGTCTGGACTTTGTGCGGTCTGTGTTTTGGAAAGGGTAAGAAGTTCTTGTTTCGGCTTTGCCAAGTAATCCTTATTGTATGAAATCAAAAACGATCTCCAACTTCAATGATTTTGATTCCCTCTTTCTCCGTCTCGCGTCTCCGGATGATATTGTCTCGTGGTCGTTTGGAGAGGTGACGAAGCCCGAGACCATCAACTATCGGACCCAGAGAAGCGAAAAAAACGGCCTTTTTGACGAGAGGATTTTCGGACCGGACCGCGATTATGAATGTTATTGCGGCAAGTACCGCGGCGTTCGTTACAAAGGAATCGTCTGCGAAAAATGCGGGGTGGAATTGACGCGCGCCATTGTCCGGCGGGAGAGGATGGGACATATTGAGCTTGCGGCTCCGGTCTCTCATATCTGGTTTTTGCGGAGCATGCCGTCGCGGCTCGGTCTCGTTCTCGGCATGTCAGCGCTTGATTTGGAAAAAGTCGTTTATTTTGCCGGGTATCTTATCACCCGCGTGGTGCCGGAAGAGCGGGAGCGGATTTTGCGGGAGCTTGATTCAGAGTACAAGAGCAAGGCCAAAGCTCTGTTGGATGAAAAGGAGCGCGAGGAACTCAAGGCGCGGTTCCTCCAAGGGAAGCAGGTTGTTGAGGGGCTTCAAGCCGGGGATGTATTGGATGAAGTGGCGTATCACGACTATTCGCGCAAGTACGGCACTCTTTTTGAAGCCGGAGTCGGCGCCGAAGCAATTTACAATTTGGTCGCGGCGCTTGACCTTGCGAAATTATGCCGCCAACTGGAAGAAGCGCAGACGCGCGCCGGCGCCGCGGAGCGGGAGCGGCTCTCCAAGCGGCTCTCGCTTCTCCGCTCCATGATTTCGTCCGGCGTCCGCCCGGAGTGGATGTTTCTTACCCGCATTCCGGTGATTCCGCCGGCGCTCCGTCCCATGGTTCCTTTAGACGGCGGACGGTATGCGACCTCGGATGTCAATGATCTGTACCGGCGGGTGATTAACCGAAACAATCGGCTACGGAAACTCAAGGAAATCAAAGCGCCTGATGTGATTTTGCGCAATGAGAAGCGTATTCTGCAGGAAGCGGTTGATTCTCTGATTGATAATGCCATCCGTCACGGTGCCACGCAGGCAGGCGCGCAGAGTATTGCGTCGCGGCGCGCGCTCAAGTCCCTTTCTGACAATCTCAAAGGTAAACGCGGACTCTTTCGCCAAAATCTTTTGGGGAAGCGGGTTGATTATTCCGGCCGTTCCGTCATCGTGGTGGGACCAACCTTGCACTTGCACCAGTGCGGACTGCCGAAGCATATGGCGCTGGAACTTTTCCGCCCGTTTATCATCCGGAAGCTCTTGGAGCGCGAGCTTGCGTTCAATATCCGCGGCGCCGGGCGGCTCATTGAAGAAGGCGTCTCCGAAGTATGGGCGATTCTGGAGGAGGTGATTGCTGACAAGTTCGTTCTTCTAAACCGCGCCCCCACTCTCCATCGCTTAGGAATTCAGGCATTCCAGCCGGTACTCATTGAGGGGAGCGCCATTCAGGTGCACCCGCTCGTCTGTACCGCGTTTAACGCGGATTTTGACGGCGACCAGATGGCGGTGCATGTGCCGCTCTCGCCCGAGGCGCAGGCAGAGGCGCGCGAAATAATGGCGGCGCACAAAAATATCTTGAAGCCCGGGAGCGGCGACCCGATTGTGTCCGCAAAGATGCTTGACATCGTGCTCGGCTGTTGGTGGATGACGAAACTGGTGCCGGGCGCAAAAGGCGAAGGGAAATATTTTGCTTTTCCGAACCGCGCGGTTACCGCATTTGATTTCGGCGCGGTTGATTTCCGCGCAAAAATCAAAGTGCTCGGAAGCGAAAAAGGCAAGTATAGCGAATTTAGCGGAAAGTTGTTCGAGACATCAGTCGGCAGGATTCTTTTCAACGGGGTGCTGCCGGACGATTACCCCTACCTCAATAAGGAGATGGAACGCAAAAGCATGGCGACGCTCGTTGATGAACTGATTACCCGTTATGGCATCGCGCGCATGCCGGAGATTATGGACCGTATCAAGGCATTCGGTTTTAAGTACGCGACTCATTCGGGCATCACCTGGGGAATTGACGATGTGACGGTTCCCGCGGGGAAGGACGCTGTTATTGCGGCAGCGCGGGAGCGGTCTTTGGCGGTGTTTGTTGAGTGGCGGGAGGGGCTTCTTTCTGAAGAGGAACGATTGCGGAAAAACATTGAGATTTGGCACGCGGCAAAAGCGCAGGTGGAGAAACTTATCCCCGCGTCGCTTGATAAAAACGGTTCCGTTTATGACATGGTATTTTCCGGCGCACGCGGTTCGTTTTCGCAGATTACGCAGATGGCGGGCATGAAGGGGCTTATCCAGAATACGGCGGGGGAGACTATTGAGTTTCCGATCCTCTCCTGTATGAAAGAGGGATTGACGCCCATTGAGTATTTCATTACGACGCACGGTTCCCGCAAAGGACTTACGGATACTGCCTTAAACACCGCAAAGGCGGGGTATCTCACCCGGAAGCTCTTCGTGGTGGCGCAGGATGTTATTATTACCGAGGAGGATTGCGGCACGAAGGAGGGAATTATCATCCGGCGCACCGGAGCCGCGGGCATTGAGGTGTCGTTTGCGAAGAGCATTCGCGGGCGGTTTCTCGCTGCTCCCGCGGTTCTCGCGGACGGAACGGTCTTGTTCAAAAAAGGACACCTTCTCTCAAAGGGAGATGCGCGGAAGATTGAGGATGCGGGCGTAACCGAGGTCTCCGCCCGCTCTCCGCTCTCCTGCAAAACCGCGGGTGGGGTATGCGCGCGCTGTTACGGCATGGACTTGGGCAAAAACGAGCCCGTAGGGCTTGGCGAAGCAGTCGGTACGGTTGCCGCGCAAGCAATTGGAGAGCCGGGAACCCAGCTGACGATGCGCACCTTCCATACCGGCGGCGTTTCGTCACTCGGCGGAGACATCACGCAGGGTCTTCCGCGCGTGGAAGAATTGTTTGAAAAGAGGAGCCCCAAAAATCCGGCCGTGGTTTCCCGGACGGACGGCACGGTATTGGAGGTGAAGAGCACGGGGAAAGAGAAGGTGATTATGGTATTGCCCGAGGCGCCGCAGAAGCGGGGGAAGAAGACGGGAGCGATTGAATACGCGATGAGTTATAATCGCATTCCGTTCGTAAAAGAGGGGCAGCGCGTGAAGAAAGGAGACATTCTGACCGACGGGGCCGTAGACATTGACGAGCTCTTTGAGTATGGCGGCCGCGAACGCGCGCAGGAATACATTATCGCGGAAGTCGCAAAGCCCTACGAGTTGCAGGGAGAGACCGTTTCTCGCAAGCACATAGAGGTGATTGTGCGGCAGATGTTCAGCCGGCGCCGCGTCTCTGACGCCGGCGGCACCGCGCTCTCTGTCGGCGATGTGGTTGATGAGGTGTTTCTTTCGGCGCAAAACGAAGCAGCGCAGGAGCGCGGAGAGGAGCCGGCAAAGACAGAACTTCTCGTTCTCGGCATCTCGGAGGTGTCGCTCTCGCGCCGTTCCGTTCTTGCGGCCGCGTCATTCCAGCACACGACGCGCGTCCTTATCTCCGCTGCGGTGCGCGGCAGCCGCGACCACCTGCGGGGACTGATGGAAAATGTCATCATCGGACGGCTCATCCCGGCAGGCACTGGATTTGCGGGAGGTCCTAAAGCGCAGATGATTGAAGAAGTGCAAGCAGAGTTGGCGCAAGAGGCGTCTGAAGAATTGAATACTCAATGAGGAGCGTGAAAGGTAACGGAGGTTCTGGCGGCTTACTCGCCTGGTTTTGTAAGAGCTCTTGTACAGAGCCTCCTTTTGACGGCCAGCAGCAGGCAAAAGACTGCTCTATATTTACCGTGGAGCACTGCAGAGGATATAAAAGCTATTTGTGTCTTTGTCAATCCATTTAACTTCTGGCGGGTCTGCTATAGTGGGGAAACACAGAACAGGTGTGGAATAAAAGGTCGCCCCTCTTTTTCTTACTCGTATCTATTCGCAGTATTGGTATCATCTGCCCGCCCGTATCCGCTAGAATGACTCTGTTGGGCTGACCGAATCATTATCCCGACACACTCGTCTGAACGGCTCGACCGGGCGGGGAGTCATTCTGGCGGGGTGCGATTCGGGCGGGTATATTGGTATTCTGTATGAGTTTTTTCACCCCCAAACTCGGAATTGACCTCGGCACCGCCAACACCTTGGTGTATGTTCCGGGCAAGGGCATTGTGCTCAATGAGCCGTCCGTGGTGGCGGTCTCCGAGCAGGACAATCGGATTCTTGCGGTCGGGGATGAGGCGAAGAAGATGGTGGGGAAGACACCGGAAGAGATCGTGGCGTACCGGCCCATGAAAGACGGAGTGATTGCGGACTACCGCGTGACCGAGGCAATGCTCCGGTACTTTATTACGAAAGCCCTCGGCAGATGGAACATCTGGAAGCCGGAAGTGCTCGTTTCTGTGCCCGCAGGCGTTACTTCAACAGAGCGGCGCGCCGTGATTGAAGCCGCCATCAAAGCCGGCGCGAAGAACGCGTATGTGGTGAAGGAGCCGATTCTTGCGGCAATCGGCGCGGGCATCCCGATTCACGAGCCCGTGGGGCACATGATTGTGGACATTGGCGGCGGCACCACCGATGTTGCGGTCATATCGCTCGGCGGCATCGTCTCTTCCACTTCAGTCAAGTGCGCCGGAAACCGCGTTGATTCCGCAATTGCGGATTACATCAAAAAGACCTTTAACCTCGCGATTGGCGACAAGATGGCGGAAGATGTGAAGATAGAGATCGGCTCTGCTGTTCCGTTGGAGGAGGAACTCTCCCTCCTGATTAAGGGACGCGACTTCATTACCGGGCTTCCGCGCACCGCAGAGGTGAAGACAAATGAAGTCGTGAAGGCAATCGGCAGGGAACTGCGGGAGATGATTAAATCAATCAAGGATGTTCTGCAGGAGACGCCGCCGGAGCTCTCTGCGGATATTATTGACCGAGGGATTATTATGACCGGCGGCTCGTCCCAGTTGCGCAACTTTCCGGAGTTGGTCTTCCGGCGGACCGGCGTGAAAGCAGTGCTCGCGAAAGACGCGCTCTTCTGCGTGGCAAAGGGCACCGGCATCGCGCTCGCGCACCTGGATACCTACAAGAAGTCAGTCATTGCGAAGAGGTAGGAGATGCAGAACAGGGAACAGGGAACAGGGAACAGGGAACATGAAATATGGAATATGAAATATGAAATAGGGAACAGGGAACATGAAATATGGAACATGAAATATGAAATCGGCATTTTCCCTGCGAGTTATCCCCGTAGTGAATTTTTGCATCGTTGCTGTCGCAACAGTTTAGAAGGGAATTTAGAAAACACAGGATTTTTGGCGTTTTTGAAGTGATTTGCGATTTAGCGGCAACGCAATGCGAAAATCTACTACGGGGTTATCCACAGTTTCGTTTTAACGCTTTGACCCGTTCCGCGCTATACTTTCCTTATTAAGGGGGTTGTCCTCGCGTGTTTGTTTTTCGTGTCGGAAAGAACAAGCATGGCTCGTTAAACCTTTCTACTTTTATCATTAGCATTTTTTCTCACACTATGTTCTCTCCTTTTTTTACGGCGTTGTTGTCTCGTAAAGCGGCAACAACGGGTTTTGCTGTTGCGCGAAGCTGCAGGAAGCGCGCTTTTGGATTATCCGGAGTGTGCTTTTTTGTTTTTGCGCTCGCCCTTTTATTCGCAGGAGCGGCGCCTGTCCATGCGGCGATTATTGAGCAAGCCCCGGTGATTGACGGGTTCTTTGAGAATAATCCGACCATTGGCGGCGGGGCGATTTTGCCGCTCGCCAAGTTCCGGCTCTCGCAGGCAAGCGGTTCGGATACGCTCACCAAAGTCGGCGTAACGCTTGTGGCGTCCAGCACCATGGCGAATGGTTCCATCTCCCGCCTTTCCCTCTGGAAGGAGTCGGGCACGAAGCCGGGCTTTCAGCTTGATTCCGACACATTTGTTACTGGCGCCGCGTCAACCACTGTTACTACTGGATTGCTTGTTGTGCTTCAACCTGGTAACGAGACCCCTGCTGTTGCTGGTACTGAGTATTACATTATCGCGTCAACCACTGCCGTGTCAGGGCTTACCAACGGCCATGGATTCAATGTGCGTATGGACGCGAACTATGCAAGCACCTCTGCTTTAACCGGGGTCGGAGCGAATCCGTTTATTTCAAACCGCAAGGTCTCGCTCAATCAAAATGCGACATTGAAGATTAGCGAGGTGAAGATAGGGACGGTCCTGAGTAGCGCCGACGAGTTTGTTGAACTCTACAACTCCGGCGAGGCAGACATCAATCTCCAAGACCTCCCGCTTGCGGTGCACTCATTCTACGCAAGCGGCAGTTCCACGCCGGGCATCCCACTGACCTATTACAAGAAGATTATTCCATCGCACGGTTATTTCCTTATCGCGAGTCAGTCCGGTTACAGCGGAAATGCGCAACCAGATGCAATCTTTGCCACTTCCACATTCACGGGCATCCTTTTCGCAAATGGCGGACTCTCCATCGCCACCAGCACGGTTGCCGCCTCTGCTACATCCACGGCGATTGACTTTGTTGGCTGGGGCACCCAGCCCATAACAAGTTGTGAAAACAGCGAGGCAAGCACCACACCATGCGTGCTGACGCTTCTGGAAAATGGCGCGAGCATTGAACGGCTTGCCACGGGCTACCCCGCGGCATCATCTACCGCCGCTTCTATGGCATCAGGAGGAGTTGATGCTACAAAAGGTAACGGCTTTGACAAGAACTTCAACAAGACCGACTTTGTGTTGCAGACCATAGCTAATCCGCAAAACACCTTGAGTCCCGTTGAGTTTCCGTTCGGCGGCGGCGGGACCGACACATCTTCGTTTCAGGTGCAGGGTTCGTATCCAACAAATGGACAGACAGGCGTTCCCATTGACACGAGATTTTTCGGTTTTAATCTCACGAAGCCGGCCAATGCCGACACGATTGCGAGCGTATCTGCGACCACGACAGTAACACTCTTTAAGGTAGTGAATAACGGACCAACGGGCTCAAATCTCTGTTCCAACGTCTTATATAACCCGATGCCGGGCAGTTTTGAGCCGCAGGTAAAGTGCAATATAACGAGCACCCTAGAGGCAAGCACCTCGTATGTCTTTACAGTAACGAGCGCGGTGCGCGACCTCTCCGCGAATAATCTTGACCAAGACACATTTTCGCCGGGGAATCAGAATTACGCGGCAACCTCAACCACTGGCGCCGCGGGGCAGACGATGACGAATGTAACGCCGCCCTCCGTCATCGGCACTTCTCCGTTCAACGGGAACACCAACATCCCGAGCAACCTCGCTTCTATGGCGGTTGAGTTCTCAACGGACATGAGGCCGTCCACTATTACCGGCGCAGTGGGAAGCACCACCATTGCTCTGGCAACTTCAGGAGGAACGAGCGTGGCATTTCAGAGTTTCAGTTTCAGCACCTCTACTGGCAGGAATGTCCTCTCAATGGTTCCCGGGACGCTCGCGGCAAACACGACCTACATCTTGACGATAACGGGAGGCGTCCAGAGCACCAACGGCATAAACCTCGCAAGTCCTTACTCGTCGCGGTTCACGACGGGCGGAAGCGCCGGTGACACCACAGCGCCGGTGGTCGTCGGAGTCCTGCCGACAAACGCGACTACCATCGCGGCGAATACCAATGACTTCGTGGTTATCTTTGACGATGCCATGGATGCGTCCACTGCAACAAGCGGCGCGATTACGCTCGCGATTACGAGCGGTCCTGCCCTTCCCGGCACCGTGCGCTATGACCCTGTGTCCAAAGAGGCGCATTTTGTCCCGAGCAATATCTTGCCGGTCAGCACCGGGCTGACGCTTACCCTGAAGGGTGCGTCGCTGAAGAATGCTTCCGGAGTGTACCTCGGTTCCAATATCACCAAGACCTGGACTGTTGAAGCGTCAAATACTGACACTACTCCTCCAGCCGTACTCTATGTCAATGTGGATGAGTTCAGCGTTGCGGTTACCTTTAACGAGGCGGTGAATGCGACTGACGCGACAAACTTGAGCAACTACTCGCTTGTGGTTGGCGGTCAGACACAGACACCCTCTGCGCTTGCCGGACATACAATTACATACGACGCGTCAACGCGCACTGCCAAACTTTCAGGGCTGCGATTGGCGTCCGGCGCCGCGGTAACCGCCAGCGTGTCCAATATCAAGGACATCTCCGGAAACAGTATGACTGCGACCGCGGTTTCTTCGGCGACCGTGAACTCGTCAACCGGAAGCGGCGGCACTGGTGGGTTCGTGGGTCCCGGCTCTTTCACCGGTTCCACCTTTGGAGCGACGACCAATTTTACTTCCGCAGGCATTGGCTTTATGCCGCCGGTCAACATACGGCCGACCAGTACCTTTATCAGCGCGTCCTCAACATACGCGTTTGAACTCCCGCTCTCCAAGCAGATTAACGCAGGCGGTACCATTGTCATTACCTTCCCGTCAACTTCTGACTTCGGACTTTGCTGCGCCGCAACGACCTCAAGCAAAAATCCGTTTCTCGCGGAGATTAACAAAGACATCAACGGTTCTGGAACCGGTACCATCGGCATTCAGACCATTACCAAAGATACGACAGCAAAGACGATTACGCTTACATTGGATACTGCCACGAATTCGGAGGGACATGATTTTCTGCGTTTTTCCCTCGCGGACATGAAAAACCCGTCAATTCCCAAGGGCATTGACAGTTCGGGCTACTCTATTGACATTAAATCCAAGTCGTCAGCCGGGACGCTCCTTGAGTCATTCAGCGCCAATCCGGTCTATATCACGGGCGGGACTGCGGGAGGCGGCTCCACGACCCAGATTCGCGGCACGGTCTCTGGAAATGGCGGCAATCTTCAGGGGGTAACGATTCACCTCATGTCTCCGCAGACAGGACCAATGGACGCGACAACCGATTCAAACGGACTCTATTCATTTGCGGATATTCCAGTCGGCTCGCAATTTCTGACGAATAACTTCGGCGGTGGAAGTGAGTACTACCTCTTCACTGACCCGTTCATCAATCCAACCGGCACATCAACCGCATTCTTCGGCAACACCATGCCGACTCCGATTCAGGCAACCTCAACATCTCTTTTGACGCGCGATTTTGCGCTGACTGCGACCTCTTCGGCGGTTAACTTTACGGTAAATCTTACGGCAGCCGCGAATACCTTTTCTTCAACCGAGACAGTTGATGTCTTTGCCGGAGGTCCCGGGCAGTTCGTGGTTCGCACCGTGACGCCGGGAGCGTCCGCGCTCACCAACGCAGTGCTGACCACGATTCCCATCCCGCAGACGAACGGCAGTTGGGGCGTCGGCATCGGTCCCGCCATGCCCAAGGGTACGGGAGGCGGTTTTTCTGGACCTCCCACAGCGCCCAACTGGTCCCCGCCGCGACCAATTGAAGTAGTGGTATCAGGGTGTCCGACTGCCTGTGTCTCTAAAATCGGCGGCACCGCAACGACCTCAAATAACTTTACAATTTCAACGGCCGATAAGAGCATCGTTGGCGTCCTGAAGGACGGAAGCGGTAATGCGATTGCCAATGCAATGGTCTTCGCCTACTCCGGCGCCAATGGCACTGGCGGTAGCGCACAGACCTCCTCTACTGGCGTCTTTACGGTTAAGGTCGTGAGCGGCTCGTATGTGCTGGGTGCATTTTCTCCGGGTGTGGGCAAGTCGCGGGAGATTCCTGTCGTGGTGGACTCTTCGGGCAATGTCTTCTTTGACGGTTCCCAAACCGCATCCGCTTCCTATACGCTCACGATGTCAAAACCGGGTTATACCATTACCGGCCAGGTGACTGACGGCTCAAGCGCGGTCGGAAATGCTCCGGTCTTCGCCTATCGCACCGACGGATTTGGACGCGCGGACGCAATGAGTGACTCTTCAACGGGCAACTATACGATGTATGTTGATAACGGTACCTGGAAAGTTAACTCTTTTATTCCCGGATTTGGTCCTATGGATGAACAGACCGTTGTCATCGCAGGCGCAAATCAATCCGGCATCAATTTCGCTCCATCTTCATCGCAGGCATTCAGCTTGTATTCGGGCAACATCTACGACGACGCGGATAACAACAACATCTTCGCGACATCAACCGAGGGTCTTGTCGGCGCCGTCATCCGGCTCTCGGGTTCAAGCGGCGTGAATGAAGGGGTCTCGGGCGCGGAGGGCGCGTTCTCTATCCGCGTGAAGTCCGGCAGCGGCTACGCCATTACTGATATCTTCATGCCCGGCTATGGCCGCATTGCGCCACTGAACAACGCGGGTACTGCCATCGGCACGCTCAATCTTACGGCCTCCTCAACCAATAACTACATCCGGGTTCCGAAGCGCAATACCATTACGATTAATGTGAAGGACTCAAGCGGCAACTCGATCAGCGTTAGCAAGGCATTCATTGACCTCTTCAACACGACGACCAAGCAGGGAACGCATGTAGAGATTACGAGCGCGACCACAACCACCATTCAGGTAGCAACCGGCACATCGCCCACGGTGCGCGCGTATGTGCAGGGCGTGCCGCCGGCGAATATCTCAGTCGCTTCTGACAGCTCCGGTACCGCGGTCTCAGGCGGCGTTGTCACTGTAGACAACGCGACCGAAGCGATAAAAATCGTCGTGAACACCGCTTCGGCAAGTTTCTCGCGGGTTCTCGGCACGGTGTACAAAACAGCCGCGACGAGCGGGAACGAACTGGAAGACGCGTGGATTCAGTTCATTGATGAAACGAATGGAGTGCACTTCGGGACCCAGGCGACCACTTCCGGCAAGTATGATGTAAGCGCGCAGAATGGCTCGTATCAAGTCATTGTCTCCAAGCCCGGCTATATCGGCACCCCGACGACGGTGACGGTTTCCGGTACGACCACGCAGAACTTCATTCTTGATTCGGCGTCGCTGACGATTTCCGGAACGGTAACCGCAGGGGGAAGTGCGGCCGCTAATGCCTTCGTTCGCGCCGAAAAAGTCGGCGGCGGGCAATCAATCGGGCAGACGAGCACCGACGGCACCTACAGTTTGAGTGTGACGGCGGGGACATGGCGGGTCTTTGCGACGGCCGATGGATATTCACAGGGCGCGTCCGCGAGCAACCCAATCACTGTCTCTGGTTCATCGGTAACAGGGAAAGATGTTGCGCTTTCAACGACGGTCAGCTTGCAATCCAAACTCGCGACCTCAAACACCTTCACTGACACCGCGGCGGGCACCTTTACCGACTCAACCGTCGGGGTAAATATTGATTTGGATTCAAACGCGCTCGGCTCGGCAGGCAACAATTCGTATATGACGGCGAAGGAGACGAGCAACATCCCGAATACCGCGAGCGTCAATATTGTCGCGAGCAAAGCAAAAGACATCAATGCGTATTCCGGCGGCTCGCAGGTGAAGAACCTGCAATCCGGCAAGACCGCGACGGTTGACCTCACATACACCAAGTCAGAACTTGCGGAGACCAGCATTGACACGACGACGGAAGTGGCAAATCTCAAAATGGTCTCCTACAGCGAGGACAAGAAGGAGTGGGAGGCGCTTTCAACCGTCGCGACATATAAGAGCGACGGCGACGATAACACGGTCGGCACATCCGACGACAGCACGGTAACATCACCCACGGCTTCACTCTCCAATGTTGATTATGTCGTCTTTACGGCAGTCGGAACTCACTTCTCGGCTTATGCACTTTCTTCTCCCACAGGCGCCGAGCCGCCCGGCACGCCGGGAAGCGTTACCGCTACCGCCGGTTCCGGTGTCGGAAGCGCCATCACGATTACCTGGTCCGCGTCCACGAATAATCCGACTGGCTATTATGTCTATCGGAGCACGGACAATTCATCGTTTCCCCTGTATGCGACGATCTCAAGCGGCAGTACCTTGACCTACACTGATTCCAATGTCAGCGGCGGGACAACCTACTATTACAAAGTCGCGGGATTTTCAGACGGCGGTTCACAGGAATCCGCGGCGTCGGCCGCAGTCAATGCCACTTCGGCGACAGCGGGCGGTGGGGGTTCTCCGAGCGGAGGAGGCGGTGGAGGGGCAAGCTATGGACCACCGCCGCGCGAGCAGAAGATTTATCCAGATGGCACAAAAGTGTATCTGGATGAACTAGGCGCCGCGGCAAAGATTAAGGAACTGGATGCAAAGTTTGCGAAGACGGTAAGCCCTCTCGCAGCCGCAGCCATAACCGCAAAGACGGTTCCCGCGGAAGCAGTGGCGCAGGCAAGCGCTGTGGCGCGCGCGGTCTCCCCGGTCTTCAACAAAGACCTGGCGCGAGGAGCGCGCGGCGATGATGTGAAGCGTCTGCAAGAACTTCTGGGAGTTGAGCAGAGCGGATTCTTTGGTCCACTGACCGAAAAAGCATTAAAGGCGTTCCAAGTGAAGCAGGGTGTTGTCAAGAGTGAGCAGTCAGCCGGGGCAGGGAAGTTGGGTCCGGCAACGAGGGCAAAGATTGCCGAGGTCTTTGCCGAGACAGCAGCGGTTCCCAGCGCTCCGGCCACGCAAGCGGTAACCGAGGCGGTCGCACAGGCAGCGGTTGCGGCGCCGTCAATTACGCGCCGTCTTGCCGCGGGTTCGCGCGGAGAAGATGTGAAGGCGTTACAAGCATTCCTTGCGAGCGACAGAAATGTTTATCCGGAAGGCGAGGCAACCGGTTTCTTCGGAGCCCTTACCCGTAAAGCCGTGCAACGGTTCCAGGAGAAGCACGGAATCGCAAAGCCCGGAGACGATGGATACGGCGATGTGGGACCCGCGACCCGCGCGAAGCTCTCGGAACTAAGGGCAGGGGGAACAGCCGCGCCAACTCCGACTTCAGCCGGAGCGAGTCCTGCAAAAGCAGCCATTGAGAAACAACTCTCTGACGCGCTCAAACAACTGGAAGAGATTCAGAAGCAGCTGAACGCCGTGCTCCCGAAGCCGTAGGAGAAGCGGTTAGTCCGCCATCTGGCGGATAGCGGTTAGCGTTTAGCAAGCAAAATCCTCTGCATGAGGCAGAGGATTTTGCGATTCTTGTCTTTTCTTACTAAACGCTATACGCTAACCACTAAACGCTTCCCCCATGACTTTCCACATCATCACTCTCTTCCCCCGCGCCTTTGACTCTTACCTCGGAGAGTCCATCTTACAGCGCGCCATTCTGGACAAGAAAATCAAGGTGAAGTTTTACAACCCGCGCGACTTCGCCGAAGACAAACACAGACGCATAGATCGCGCGCCGTACGGAGGCGGGCCCGGGATGGTGATTCAAGCGGAACCGGTACTCAAAGCAGTAGAAACTGCTTTGAGAGATTTAAGATTTAAGATTTATGATTTAAGAAAGAAGAAGCTAAACACTAAACGCTCTACGCTAAACGTTTTTCCCAAAATCATCTGGCTATCGCCAAGCGGAAAGCAATTTACGAATGAGACCGGTATAAAATTCGCGCAATGCAGCGACCTTATCATCATCTGCGGGCGGTACGAGGGGATAGACGCGCGCGTGAAAAAAGTTCTACAAGACACGGCACGAATCCGCCGCGGCGGACGAATAAAATTGGAAGAGATATCAGTTGGACCGTTTGTGCTGACCGGCGGGGAACTGCCCGCAATGCTTCTGATTGATGTAATATCTCGACAGGTAGAAGGAGTGCTCGGCGACCCTCGCTCGCGCGAGGAGTCGCGAGTCGCAAGTCCGGAAGTGTACACCCGCCCGGAGGTTTTTCTGTATCGCGGAAAGAAATATCGCGTCCCCAAAATCCTCCTCTCCGGCCACCACCGGAAAATCGACGAGTGGCGACAAAGAAAAAGGAATTTTACGAGCATCTGATTCTCGTAACGAGAATCAGATGCTCGTGTTCACCTTCTCCATAAGTCCGAAAGCGATGAGGCCGACCAAGATGAGTCCGAGCGCGAGCGAGAGCACTGCGTTCGCGCCAAAGTTCTGCCAGAGTAAGCCGCCGATGATTCCCGCAAAAAGTACGCCGAAGCCGATGCTTGCATGCAGGAGCCCGTATGCGTTGCCGCGTTCTCCCGCGAGGGTCAGCCGCGCCGCGAATGAGCGTTGGACCCCGTCCGTGAATGCGTATCCGATGCCGAGGAGTACAAATCCGAACGCGAGCGCGGAGAGCGTGTGGTCGTAAATCATCAAGAGATACGCGAGGGCAATCAAGAGATAGCCGCCGAGAATGACGGGCTTATCGCCGACTTTGTCAGCGAGCCGTCCGGCTTTATACGAAAAGAGGGTGTTTGAGATATTGAAGAAAAGATAAAAAAGCGGGATAAAACTTATCTCCAGTCCGAGGTCTTGGGTGCGCAAGAGAAGGAGCGCGATGGGGAGATTCGCGAGCGAAAGAAGGAAGATAATGATAAGGAAGCGCCGGAACTCCTTAGTGTGCGCGGTGAGGCGCAACCGGAGCCGTTTGATGTTTCCCCCTGTTGCGGCGCTTACCTCGCGGATAAAGGCAAATGAAAAGAGGGCAAGAACGCCAACTACAAATGCGGTAATGAAGACCGTGTTGAATGCTTCCGGCGCTCGCGCGAGAATGAGAAATGCGACCAATGGGCCAAGAATAGCTCCGGCAGAATCCATGGCTCGGTGAAAGCCGAAACTGCGTCCCAACTGTGCGGAGTTTGCGGAAAGAGAGAGGAGCGCATCGCGCGGGGCTTCCCGGATCCCTTTGCCGATTCGGTCCACAATACGAATGCCGAGAATATGCGCAGCCGTGCTGGAAACAAGATAAAACGGGCGCGTGGCAACAGAGAGCGCGTATCCAAAAAGGGCAAGGGATTTGCGTTGCTCCCATTTATCCGAAAGCCGGCCGGAGATGACTTTTGTTAGATTCGCGAACCCGTCCGCCACGCCCTCAATGAATCCGAGCGAAGCCGCGCCGGATTTTAAGACCGAGCTGAAGAACGCGGGGAAAACGGAAAGAATCATCTCGTTTGAGAAATCATTGAAGAACGAGACGAGCCCCATGAAGAAGACATTTTTTTCTACGCCGAAAAGTTTGCGCATGCAATACGAATTACGAATAGAATACGAAATACGAATGGGAGAACAGCGCTATTGTAACATGGCGACAGAAATCTTTGCTGTGTGCGGATGGACGGGCCCGTTCGTTCATAGCAGATACGTTTAACGAATAGAGGTAGATACACTTGACGAATGGTGCACACGAATACCAAAAGCGGTAGATACACTTGACGAATGGTGCACGCGAATTTTAGGAAGGCG
>CAYJWA010000003.1:0-18527 GCA_964373775.1 uncultured Candidatus Saccharibacteria bacterium
ATTTAAAATTAGGCACTTAAAATATCGCTAAAAACAAGGAGATTTTGGGGGGTGTAGATACTTACGCTTGTATGCATTGACATATTCATAGATCGATATTATTCTATTGCGGAACAGTACATTGCAACCAAAGGATCATATATGAACTTGTACGATGTAAATCTTCCGCATGTAATTGATGTGGTTGAAACAGTGATGAACGGCGCATTGAAGATAGATGTAACCCGGACAGGCGGATATTTTTGTTTTGCCGGACATGATGGTATGCCGATTTTTATTCTGAAAGTCGGCGAGTTACCCGATATTTCGAAGGCCGAGAAATATCTCTTGAACGCACAAGAAAAATGCCGGCGGCTAGCGACAACTGGTGGAACGCTTGCATCAGAAACCCGCGACATTTCAGTTGGGAAATATGCCGGTGCAGTAGCAGGAACCTCTTATATCTATGCCTTTTCTGGTCTCCCTGAATTTTTAGATGAAGCCGCCATGCTTCTTGTCGCGGCCTCCGATTTTGACATCGAACCCGATGATGTAGCATCATTGGCAAAGCAGAGCGGCAACACCTACTTCAATGATCTAAAAAAGCTTCTGGAAAAGAATTAAGAAGGTATCCCTTTTTCAATCCAACAGGACTCCAAGCGGAGTCCTTTACTTTTTTCCGCATCTTTGTTAGTGTTCTCTGCATTCTGTTCCCCGACGCTCCGCCTAACGGAGGTTCGGGGCAAGCATGAGCGGATGTCACGGAAGAAGGAGAACCGCTAAGCCTAAGGCTTATGTTCACTCACTATATGAGTCACTTTATCCTCGGCACAAAAGTGAATATGACGCAGGTGTGGGACGAGAAAGGCAATGCTCGTCCTGTTACAGTTGTGTCCGTTTCTCCAAACATTGTGACGCAGGTGAAAACAGTTGAAAAAGACGGCTACAGCGCGGTACAGGTTGGGTGGGGCGCGCGCAAGGCGAAAAATATCAGTAAGCCGCTCAAGGGACATCTGCGAGAACTCGGCAATTTCAGGGGACTCAAAGAGTTTCGGCTGGAAGCACCGGCAACACAGACCGTCGGGGATAAAATTGGCGTGGAGGTTTTTAAGCCGGGTGATGAAGTGGCGGTCTCAGGCATTTCAAAAGGCAAAGGATTTCAAGGTGTGGTGAAGCGGCACGGATTCCACGGCGGGAGCCGCACGCACGGGCAAAAACACAGCGAGCGCGAGCCGGGGGCGATTGGCGGCGGGGCGCGTGCGGGCGGCCGCGTCGCGAAAGGAATGCGGATGGCGGGGCGAATGGGCGGCGAGCGCGTAACCGTGAAGAATCTCAAAGTGGTGCAGGTTGTGCCGGAGGAGAATCTGATTTTGATAGGAGGAGCAGTGCCCGGTCGCAGAGGGACTCTGCTTGAAATTCGAAGCACGAAATCCTAAATCCGAAACAAATTTAAAATCCCGAAATGTTTAGAATTTCAAAATTTAGAATTTAGATATTGTTTCGGATTTCGATATTCGAATTTCGGATTTTAGCAAAATTATGGAACACATTGTTTACAACCAGCAAGGAAAAGAAACAGGCAAGGTCGCGTTGCCCGAAGCCGTCTTTGGCGTGAAGTGGAACGCCGACCTAGTGCACCAAGTAGCGACCTCAATGGCTTCTTCGGCGCGCGCCGGCACCGCACACACCAAGACCCGCGGCGAGGTGCGCGGTGGGGGCAAGAAACCGTGGCGGCAGAAAGGGACCGGTAGAGCGCGGCACGGCTCCATCCGCAGTCCTCTCTGGGTTGGCGGCGGCGTGGCGCATGGACCGCGAAGCGACAAAAACTATGAGCGCAAGATAAACAAAAAGATGAAGCGCGCCGCACTTTTCTCCGTGCTCTCGGCGAAGTTGCGCGACGGCGAGATTTTGTTTTTGAATGGTCTCATGATTCCCGAGATTAAAACCAAGGACGCACGGGAGATACTCTCGAATCTCTCACGAATAAAAGGACTCGAATCCCTCGAAAGAAAGAAAAGGAATGCCGCGTTGTTTCTTCTGCCGCGCAAAGAAACGGTCGTCGAAAAGAGCTTCCGAAACATCGGAAATGTGGCGCTGGGCGAGGCGAGGAACTTGAATACATTGGATGCGCTTCGGTATAAGTATGTGGTGATAGTGTCGCCCGCAGAGTCGATCAAGATGTTAGTCCGAGATTAATATCGAATACCAAATCTCGAATATTAAAAATGAAGAAACTTTCAATATTGAATATTCAAAAATTAGATATTTTTCGAAATTAGATATTCAAAATTCGATATTTATACCAGTATGAGCTTTCTCAACCTACGAAAAAAGAAAACAGAAGAGCCGACCGTCGCGGTTGCGGCAGTGCCGGCGAAGAAAATCGCGGTGCATGAAGAGACGGATCCGTCTGTGTTTCCTGTTGCAGCGGGAACGGAGGAAACAGCCGTGTTGCTCCGTCCGCGGGTAACTGAAAAGGCGACTGCGCTTGCTTCTCGGGGCGTCTATGCGTTTGAAGTAACGAAGAGAGCGACCGAAAGAGAGGTTACGGCAGCGATTCGTGCGCTCTACAAAGTGTCTGCGGTCAAGGTCGCGTTTGTTCCGATTCGCCGCAAGTTCATTATCGTCAAGGGCAAGAAAGGCAGGACAAAGGGAGGCAAGAAAGCGTATGTGTATTTGAAGAAGGGGGATAAAATCGAGATTATGTAACGCGACACCAATCCACTAATAAGAAACGAATTACACGAATACAGAATCTTCATTAGTGTCATTCGTTCCCATTTGTAATTAGTGTCGAGTCTACTCATGAAAACATACAAACCAACAACCAAATCCCGCCGCTCCATGACCGGCATTGATTATCCGCGATTGCTCACGGGAGATAAACCCCTGAAGGCGCTCGTTTCCGGCGGGCAGCGCGCGGTGGGCCGCAACAATTATGGGCGGCTCACGGTGCGGCACAAAGGCGGCGGCGTGAAGCGCCGATTCCGCGCCGTGGATTTTACCTATGACAAGCGCGATATTCCGGCGCGCATCGCGAGCATTGAATATGACCCGAACCGCAGCGGTTTCATTGGCCTTGCGGTCTATGCTGACGGGGAGAAGCGGTATGTGCTTTTACCGCAGGGAGTGAATGTTGGCGATTCGTTCGTGGTGTCTCTCAAAGCGGAAGTGAAGACAGGAAACCGATTGCCGCTTGCGCGAATTCCTATTGATACACCGGTGTACAATGTTTCCCTCCGGCAAAACGGTCCCGCAGCGCTCGCGCGTTCTGCCGGAAATACGGCAAAGGTGAAGGCGCAGGAGGGAGGATTTACTTCTCTTGAGCTTCCTTCCACGGAAATCCGTAAGGTCATAGACACCGCGTGGGCGAGCATCGGCGCGGTCTCAAACGAAGAGAATCATCTGGTGGTAATTGGTAAGGCCGGCCGCTCTCGCTGGTTCGGTATCCGCCCGACCGTGCGCGGCTCCGCACAGAACCCCGTTGACCACCCGTACGGCGGCGGCGAAGGCAGGCAGGGCAGAGGGTTGCGCAGGGCAAAGACCCGCTGGGGCAAGCCGTCGGGCAAAGGGCAGAAAACGCGAACTCCGAAGAAGTACTCAAACATTTTTATTTTACAACGCCGCAAGGTGGGGAAAAACCGTCGAACCTCGTCATAGAAGCCGCAGTCCCGCACTATGACTTTGCATTAGTGCTGTGGTCCGCACGCCGAAGAAATACTCAAATGTGTTGATTGTGATGCAAAAAAGCCGGCAGCAAACAAGTTTCAAGCTCGTCAGTTTGGAATTCATATCACAAAAAAGTCCCAGCCGCAGCTGGGACTTTTTTGTGTGGACCGAGGTGGAGTCGAACCCCAAGAGCCAGATGACGAGCCGGCTCCCGAAACCCTTCGGACTCGGCCCTCATGTCCGCGAAGGGAAGCATAGCATCCTAAAAACAAAGAGCCCCCTTGCGGGGACTCTTTGGGAAGTCGAACGATTCCGTTCATCGCCGGCTCGTCATTACAAAAAGTATATCATCCTGCTTTTCACTGTCAAGCAGACCTGGGCGAGTTCAACAAAGAAATGCAATGTTTTCATTGTGTCGCGAAGGAAAGTTGGATTCGAGCGAATGGCCAGCTAGGCGGCATACAATAGTCAGTAGTCAGACTAACTCAGTCTATTCTGACTGTTGCATTAGTGGTTGCGTAAAGGGGAGTTAAAAAGAACCACCTCAATAAAATAAAAGACCCCTCACCATGAATGGAGGGGCAAAGGGGAATGTCCGGCAAAGTATTTCTACTATGCTGAGATGTTTCTTTGGAGAAACTCTCCCGTAACAGCAACAAGACTTTGCCATCCGAATTTGCAGAAAGTGGGATTCTTCTGAAATATTTCGACTTTTGAAACTACATTCCAGTGGTGCAATTCCCAATAGCTACGGTCGCTATTCGGTACAAGGGAGGGGAAACTTAAATCTCCCCATCTGCTCTTTACTACCAACCCGGGGAAGTCGATGCTGACTATGCGTTTCTCTGCGGCAAGCAGAGCCATGAAGTCTGGCCACTTTTCTTGTCTTTCTTCAAGAAACGCAGCGTGCTGGTAACCCATGAGGTGGCTCCGGTGCGGCGCCAGTCTTCGTTGGTATTCGGCACCGCTAATCATCTTCTTTTTATCATTGGCAGGAAAGATCGTCCCAAGTACTAATTTCACTGCTCCAATCGGCGAAGTGTCGCGTGCGATGGAGGTAATCCAATGAATACGTCTCTCACCCATTGGAGGGGGCGCGCTCCCGAAAATCAAGTAAAATTCCTTCTGATATTCTTCAAGCGTTGGCCGTGGGAGGGCAGGGAGCGAAAGTGTAAGTTTTCCTGAATCTTGTAAGAAACTGGCGGTCGGCCACCGCGAGTTATGTTCCTGGTCTGGATTAACAATCATAAATTCTCCTTTCTTGGCGATTTTGATGACTCGTGCGTGTGAGGTGCTTGATTACCTTTTGATTTTGCTTGTTTGGCCATACACTCACTCCGACGCAATGCGGGTGAATTATGAAGGCAATTCTTTTAAAGTGCTTCAAATACCAGTTAATTTATAGCATATCCTGAGAGAAGTGGGAAACGAAAGATTTGACTTTTCGCTCTCTTGTCTGTTAGTATTGCCTCCACACCGCAGATAGTGCAGATGATACGCAGATAGACGCGGATATGAAAGTCGGCGTCTTCTGTTTTATAAGCGTGTATTGGCGGTAGTCGAAGTAACTTATGCTGCAGACCCCGGTTAAATACGGCGCAGAGCGCCTGGCGCCAAAGGCGCATTTAACGGGGTGGCGATTTTTATACTTCGCTTCGCTTTGTTAAAAATCAGCCATGACCCGTTCGCTCAAAAAAGGACCATATGTTGACCCGCGCGTTTTGAAAAAAATCGCGGGGAAAAGGCCGGAAAGCGCCGCGCCTATTAAGACATGGTCGCGCGCCTGCACCATCTCCCCCGAGATGGTCGGGTTCAAGTTTCTGGTGCACAACGGCAAGGACTTCCCGGAAGTCCTCGTCTCGGAAGAGATGGTCGGACACCGCCTCGGCGAGTTTTCTCTGACGCGCAAGTTCATCCGGCATGGAGGCAAGATGCAGAAAGAGCAGGAAGCGAAAGCAAAAGAAGCGGAGATTGCGGCGGCGCAAGCAGCGAAGACAGCAGCAGATTCGACTACTAAGAAGTAGCCGAAGAATTATGAAGTAAGAAGTATGAAGCAAGAATCTTAATTCATAATTCAATATTCATAAATCATTATTCATGCGCGCAGTGCTTAACAACTATCGCCAATCCCCGCGCAAGATGCGTCTCGTTGCCGATATAATAAAGGGGAAGACCGTGCAAGAGGCGCAAACGCTTCTCTCCCTTATGCCGAAAGCCTCTACTCGCCCGCTTCTGAAACTTTTGGAGAGCGCGGTTGCAAATGCAAAAGAGAATCAGAAAGCAACGGAGACCCGTGGCTTGCGGATTACGGATATGCGCGTTGATTGTGGCAAGGTGTTGAAACGCTCCATGCCGCGCGCGCGTGGGTCTGCGTACCAGATACGGAAACGGACAAGTAAAGTCACTCTTGTCCTTTCAGAATAAGAGAAATCACAAATCACAAATTCCAAATCCCAGACAAATTCAAATTACCAAAATTCAAAAAAGAAGTAATTGTTTAGAAATTGGAGTTCAGATATTGTTTGTAATTTGGTGCTTGTAATTTGGAATTTTAAAAAATATGTCCCACATCGCTCACCCCTATTCGCATCGTCTCGGTATCATCAAGGATTGGAAGTCCCGTTGGTTTGGCGTGAAAGGTGAATACCAGAAGCGGCTGAAAGGGGATATTCTGATTCGCGAACTGCTTCAGAAGCGGCTGCGCGGGTTTTTTGTGAGTAGCGTGGACATTGAGCGGGACCAGAAGATGTTCCGCATCATCATCCGCACTTCGCGACCCGGGCTCCTTATCGGTAAGAGCGGCGAAGGGGCGGTGCGGCTTAAAAATGCGCTCGCAAGTTTTTTGCGGTCGCGCAAGCTCTCGGGAGCGGAACAGATGAAACTGGATATTGAAGAAGTGCGCTCACCGGAGGGGAACGCGGCGATTGTGGCTCAACAGATTGCGGAACAACTTGAAAAACGGCTTCCGTTTCGGCGCGTCATGAAGCAGACCCTGGAAAAAGTGATGGCGAACCGCGAGGTGAAAGGAATCAAGGTGTATCTTGGCGGGCGGTTGGGAGGAGCGGAAATGGCGCGCACGGAGGAGCAAAAGCGCGGGCGCATTCCGCTTCAGACGCTCCGCGCTGACATTGACTTTGCCCGCGAACGCGCGCATATGTCGTATGGGGATATCGGGATAAAAGTGTGGATTTATAAAGGAGAGATCTTTGCGGATAAGAATCCGAAAAAGAATTAACCTAATTAGTCCCATTATTCTAATTGACCTAAATTAGAAATTGGGCTTTGGGATTTCCTTAGAATAATTACCTGCCCGCCGACGCCGCTTCTGCCTTGCGTGTCCGCACGCAGACAGGTCGGCGCAGGCGGGGAGCAATTAGACTAATAAGAATAATTTTACTTCAGTGTTACTCCCCAAAAAGGTCAAGTATAGAAAGTGGCATACCATGCGCCGCAATCCGAAACGGACGGCAGTGGAGACGCGCGGCACCGCGGTCTCTTTCGGTTCGTTCGGGCTCAAAGCGATTAGTCCCGGGCGCATTCGTTCCAATCAGATTGAAGCAGCGCGCAAGGCGCTCTCCCGGAGCTCCGGCAAAGGAGGCAAGGTCTGGATCCGCATCTTTCCCGATATGCCCTACACGGCAAAGCCGCCGGAAGTCGGCATGGGAAAGGGAAAGGGTGACCCGCAGGGGTACTCCTTTGCCGTCAAGCCGGGCCGTGTCCTCTTTGAAGTTGATGGAGTGGATGAGACAACGGCGCGGGAGGCGCTTCGCAAGGCAGGAACCAAACTACCGGTAAAGACCAGAGTGGTTGCGCGGTAATTTGCGCTTGCGCAGTTTTTAGGTTAGTCTGTAGTACCTCCACGCGTAAAAATATCGAATACCTAATATCGAATATCGAAAAATACGGAATACAGAGCCAGAAAGGGCAGCTAATTATTTTCTTGTTCTATATTGGATATTTTTCGAAATTAGGTATTCGAGATTCGAAATTGACAATATGTCAGAATACACCGCTAAAACCAGAGAAGAACTTTCCCGATTGGTTTTCGAACATCTCGAGAAACTCCGCGCCTTTCGTTTTGCCATGGCGGGAAGCAAGAGAAAGAATGTGAAAGAAGGAAAATCCATCAGGAAAGAGATAGCGCGATTGCTCACCGAGCTTCGCAAACGCAAATCCGAAGCACGAAGCACGAAATCCGAGACAAATTCAAATGTTTAAATATTTAAAAATTAGAATTTAGATATTGTTTCGGATTTCGATATTCGGATTTCGAATTTAACAAAATGACAACTGACATTAAAAATAAGAAAGAACGCACACTCACGGGTACGGTCGTATCCACGAAAATGAAGGACACCATCGTTGTTGCGGTCAGCCGATTGGTGAAGCATCCGAAGTACGGTAAGTTCTTGCGCGTGACGAAACGGTTCAAAGCGCATGATGCGGGGAATACCAAAAAAGAGGGAGAAACAGTGATGATTGTAGAATGCAGGCCGATGTCAAGAGATAAGCACTTCAGGATAGTCTAAAGAAGCGGTTAGCGTTTAGCGGTTAGTAAGGGATTAATAGTTTTCTTCCACTAAACGCTAAACGCTAAACGCTAAATGCTATGTTGCAGCCGCGCGCCATCGTCAAAATAGCCGACAACTCCGGAGGGAAAATCGGGCGGATTTTCAAGGTACTCGGGGGCTCGCGGACGCGGTATGCGGAAATCGGTGATATTGTCGTGCTCTCGGTCCAAAAAGCGGAACCGCGCAAAAGCGTCAAGAAAAAGGATGTGTTGCACGCGGTTGTTGTCAGGCAACGCAAGCCCTTCCGGCGCGCCGACGGTTCCTACATCCGTTTTGACGAAAACGCGGTTGTGGTGATTGATAAGGTAAAGAAAGAGCCGCTCGCCGGTCGCATCTTTGGTCCTATCCCGCGCGAGCTCACCGAGCGCGGATTTCAGGCGGTCGCGGGGAAAGCAGAAGAGGTTGTTTAGCTCGCGAATCACACTCGAATTGAAGAACGCGAATCACGCGAGTCACATTCGAGAGATTCGAGAGGAAATTAGAGGTTGATTAGAGATATGCACATTCGCAAGGGAGACAACATCATCGTGATTTCCGGAGCGTACAAAGGGAAGACCGGAAAGGTAAGCAGGGTCTTTCCGGACCGCGGTTTTGTCGCGGTTGACGGAATCAATCTCAAAAAGAAACACCAGAAACCGCGCCGCGCCAATCAGAAGGGGCAGCTCATTGAGATTGCGATGCCTTTTCCCGCTTCCAAGGTTGCGCTTCTGGAAGGAGGCAAACCGGTGCGGACAGGGAAGAAACTGGTGGGGGCGAAGTGGGTGCGGGTAAGTCGCCGAAGCGGCAAGGAAATTTAACACGACACCAATTCACAAATGAAGACGAATGTCACGAATAGTTAAGAACCCTTTCTAATAGGGTACACGAATAATTAGTGTCATTCGCGTCAATTTGTAATTAGTGTCGAGTATGTTATGAAGACAATCAAGGAAAAACAAAAAGAAGCTTTCACTACCTTGAAGGGGAAAATGGGCTACCGGAATGTCATGCAAACGCCGCGTCTCATCAAGGCAGTGGTGAGCGCAGGTGTTGGTTCATTTAAGGATAAGAAAAAATTCGCGATTGTGGAAGACCGTCTGGCGAAAATCACGGGACAGAAAGCCGCGGCGCGCGGCGCGAAGCAATCAATTGCGTCTTTTAAGTCGCGGCAGGGGGATACGGTCGGGTACCAGGTGACTCTTCGGGGACAGAGGATGTATGGATTTCTGGATAAGTTTTTGCATATCGCGCTCCCGCGCGCGCGCGACTTCCGCGGTCTTTCGGCGAGCGCGATTGACGAGATGGGGAATATGACTATTGGCGTCCGCGAACATACCATCTTCCCTGAAGCGACCGACGAAGACCTCCGGGATGTGTTCGGGATGAGCGTGACGGTCGTGACAACCGCTAAAACCGCTAAAGAAGCAAAAGCATACCTCGGCTATCTCGGTTTCCCCTTCAAAAAGACGAAGTGAAGAAAGAAGTCGCGGGAAAAAATAACTCGTGTGTTCATAGTAGATACGTTTAACGAATAGCGGTAGATACACTTGACGAATGGCGCACACGAATTTTAGGAAGGCGCACACGAATGGGGGACACCCTGCGCTCCCTGCCTACGCCGAGGCTTCGGCAGGCAGGCGCGCAGGGTCATTCGGGGCGGCCCGCAGGCAGGCGCCCTGCGGTGCCGCTCTCACTTTTTACTAAACTAGCCCCCGCTCCTGTATAATTAAGGGCGAGCCGGTAGCATAGTGCTGGATCAGACTTGGTAATCTGTGTTCAGAGGGTGCAAATCCCTCTGCCGGCTTTGCGAGAGATTATCCACAGAAAACGCTTGACATTCCTGTCGTACTTGCTACACTTCAATCGTTACCAAGTCTGGTCCATACGCACTTTGTGGGACGCAGAGGCAAAGGCATCGCCGCAAGGCGGTGTTTTTGTTTTGTGTTAAAATTGTTTGATATGCGAAAACACTCGACTGATTGACTTTTTAGCCCTATTTCGCTAGTATTTCGGAACGCTCGCAAGGGCTTTTAATTTTGATATGGCGAAGACATCAACCAAAGCGCGCGCGCTGAAGAAGCCGAAGTTCTCTACCCGCATCGTGCGGCGTTGTTTTCGGTGCGGAAGAAAGCGGGCGTTTATGCGCGACTTCGGACTCTGCAGGATCTGCTTCCGCGAATATGCGAACGAGGGGATGATACCGGGGGTGAAGAAGTCATCATGGTAAATACCAATCTACAAATTGGTACTAATACCAATACACTGATGGATACGAATAAGAAAAAGGCTTGTTAGTATTTATTCGTAGATTGGTATCATTCGTTGTTTCGCATATTTATTTTATGGATTCTATCGCCAATTTTCTCAATAAACTCAAACTTGCCTCCCGCGCCGGTCAGGAGTCGTTTCTGTTTCCTGCTTCCCGCTCCATTGCGGCTATTGCCGCGGCGCTCCAAAAGGCGGGTTACATCGCGTCCGCCGGAAGACGGGGGAAAAGGAGCCGTTTTCTTGAGGTGCGGCTGGCGTATCAAGACGGCGCGCCGAAGGTGACAGGAGTGAAGCGCGTTTCGCGTCTTTCCCGCCGGGTGTATCGCGGATCGCGCGACATTCGGTCGGTGCGCAACGGGTATGGTTCGCTTCTCTTCTCTACCTCGAAAGGGGTTCTCACGGACAGGGAAGCGCGTGCCGCGAGGGTAGGCGGGGAGGCGTTGTTTGAGATTTGGTAACCAAACGCGGATTAACGCAGATGAATACGCAGATAAACGCAGATTTGGATTTTTATTAGATGAACATACTAATATACGAATTATGCGAATGATACGAATGGCTACGAATAAAATACCCTGCGCTCCCTGCCTACGCCGAGGCTTCGGCAGGCAGGCGCGCAGGGTCAAATCGGGGCGACCCGCAGGGTTAATGCCCTGCGGTGTCGCTCTCAAGCTTTATCAGCGAGCATCAGCGCCGTATCAGCGATATCAGCGTACTCTATGAGCAGATTGGCGAAAAAACCAATACCGATTCCTGAAAAAGCCGCCGTATCGCTTTCCGGCAATACATTGACGGTTACCGGTCCCGCGGGTACGCTTACCCGCATATTTCCTCTGCCGGTCGCGCTTGCGATTGAGGATAATGCAGTGCGCGTGTCCGCGAAGGAGGAAGGCGCTGGCGCCGGCGCGCATCTCGGAACTTCTGTGGCGCATATCCAGAATATGTTGCGGGGAAGCAAAGAGCCGTTTGTGAAGAAACTTATCGTGGAGGGTATCGGGTTTAAGGCAGAAGTAAAGGGGCAGGAGATTGTGTTTGCGCTCGGTTTTTCCCATCCGGTGAGGGTCTCCATTCCGGAGCATCTGAAAGTGACTGCGGAAAAGAATATCGTAACAGTTTCTGGCGCGGAGATTGAGAAAGTTGGGCAGTTTGCGGCGCGATTGCGCGACCTCAAACGGCCGGAGCCGTATAAGGGCAAGGGAATACGGTACGAGGGAGAAGTGGTTCGGAGAAAACAGGGGAAAAAGACCACATAAGGGAAATATTGAAAATATAATCTCGAATATCGAAAATGAAGAAACTTTCAATATTGAATATTTAAGTATTGGATATTTTTCGAAATTAGGTATTCGAAATTCGAAATTGAATGACATCATGAGTACAGTCAGCAAGAAAACTGAAAAGAGAGAGCGGAGACATCGCCGTATTAGGGCGAAGATTTCGGGGACAGCGCTTCGCCCGCGCCTCTCCGTCTTTAAGTCCAATCGCGAATTCTATGCACAACTCATTGATGATGAGGCAGGAGAGACGCGCGCGGCGGCGTCTTCTTTGCGGGCGGTCGGGAAGAAATCTTTGGAGAAAGCACGGGAAGTCGGGAAAGCGCTTGCGCTTCGCGCGAAGGAGCATAACATTACGCAGGCGGTCTTTGACCGCAGCGGATACCGCTACGCGGGCGCAGTGAAAGCAGTTGCCGAAGGCGCGCGGGAAGGAGGCCTGCAGTTTTAAGAAGCGTTTAGCGTTTAGTAAAGACAGAGTTTCTGAACTACACGCTACATGCTACACGTTTATGAACGATGAATTGGCAATAGCAAAAGGACCGACAACTTCGAAAACAGTTGCGCCAATGGCGAGGAGTCAGCCGGTGCAGGAGAAGTCACAGAAGGTACGGCGCGGACAGAAGCGCGGCTCATTGCCGCGGGAGAGGCGTGGAAAGCGGGGGGGAGGCGGACATGAGGAGCGGACGCGTCCGGAGTTTGAATCAAAGACGCTTCTCGTGCGGCGCGTGGCGCGCGTGGTTGCGGGAGGCAGGCGGTTTAACTTCAGCGCGGTGTTGGTGCTCGGAAATCGCAAGGGTTCTGTCGGGGTGGGTATCGGCAAGGCAGCCGATACGGCTCTGGCGATTGAGAAGGCGACGAAAGATGCGCGCAAACATTTGTTTTCTATTCCGCTCACGAAGACGCGCTCCATTCCGCATTTTTCTGAAGCAAAGTACTCCAGTGCGCGCATTGTGATGCGGCCGTCTCCCCATAAGGGGCTTATTGCGGGGAGCGCGGCGCGCGCGGTTTTGGAGCTTGGCGGCGTGACGGATATCAATGCGAAGATTCTTTCGGGAAGCAAGAACAAGCTCAACATTGCCCGCGCGACCATCAAAGCGTTATCCGCGCTTAAGTCAGAAGCTCGAAGCCCTAAGCCAGAAGAAGCTCCAAAATTAAAAGCTTAAAATTCTTCGAGCTTCGAGCTTCGAGCTTCGAGCTTTATTTTCATGCAATTTCATCAACTAAAACGCATCCACAAAAATAAACGCTCCGTTCAGGTTGGTCGCGGTGGGAAGCGCGGCAAGACATCGGGACGGGGAGGCAAGGGGCAGACCGCGCGCTCCGGGCATAAAATATATCCGCAAATCCGCGATATGATTAAACGGATTCCGAAACTGCGCGGCAGAGGCAAACAGTCCTTCAAGAGTTTTCAAGAGCGCGCGGTGCCGGTAAATCTCTCGGCGCTCCAGCGCGTCTTTCCAGACGGCGCGACCGTCACTCCTGCGGCGCTTCTTTCCGCGGCCCTTATCTCGCGGAAAAGCGGACGGGTGCCGCGCGTGAAGATTCTCGGCGGCGGAGCGATTACCAAGAAATTTATCATTTCCGGGTGCCCGCTCTCCGCATCGGCAAAGGCGGCGATTGAGCGGGCAGGGGGCATGGTCAGTAAACCCAGCACCTTGACCACAGGGCGCCTGCCTGCCGAAGGCCTCGGCGCAGGCAGGTTAAACCCTGTGGCAAGGCCCGACCCTACCCTCGCGCACCCGCCTGCGTGCGGACCTGTCTGCGTGAGTACACGCACAGCAGACACGCACGGGCAGGGAGCGCAGGGCGTTGAAGGCAAGGTGCTGGGTACATCCGAAGTACCATACATTCTAAAAGGCACAAAGCACAATACCGAAAGTCCAAACAAAGCACAAAACACCGAAAACACAAACGGGGAAGGAAACGATTGATTGTTTGTGTTTTGAATAGTTTGTGCCTTTGTTTGGTTTTTGTCTCCCTTCGGGAGATCCCTCGAAGGGTGGATGCACTGTGTTTTGGGAAGTTTTGTTAGATATTGTTTCGGATTTCAAATGTAAGAAACATTCATACAACAGTTATGGAGTCACTTGTAAATAAACTCACGCTGGCTTTCAAAGATACGGTGCTCCGCAAGCGGCTTCTCTTTGTCGCGCTCGCGCTCGTCCTCTTTCGCCTGCTTGCGGCGATTCCGATTCCCGGGATTGATGTGGCGCGGCTGGAACAGTTTTTCGGAGGCAACCAATTTCTGGGGCTTCTGAATATCTTCTCCGGCGGCGGGCTCTCCAATCTCTCCATTGTGATGCTCGGCGTGGGACCCTATATTACTGCCTCCATTATTATGCAGCTTCTCACTATGATGTTCCCCAAGCTCAAGGCGCTCTATCACGAAGAGGGGGAAGCAGGACGGGCGCGGTTTAGCCAGTATTCGCGTCTCTTGACCGTGCCGCTTGCACTCGTTCAGTCGTGGGGATTTCTCGTGCTTTTGGAGCGGCAGGGGGTGGTGGGAGCGCTTGCGTTTGGCGATACGCTCACCAATGTCATTATCATTACCGGCGGTTCGCTCCTGCTTATGTGGGTGGGGGAGCTCATGACCGAGTTCGGCATCGGGAACGGCGTTTCGTTGATTATCTTCGCCGGTATTGTCTCCGGGATTCCCTCTGCACTGACGCAGCTCGCCTTTACCTTTGAGCCTGGCGACATTCCGCGTTACCTTGGGTTTATTGCCGTGGCCGCGCTGATTGTCTACGGCGTGGTGGTGGTGACTGAAGCGGAACGGCCCATTCCCGTCACTTACGCGAAACGGGTGCGCGGGATGAAAGTGTACGGCGGGGTCTCCACCTATCTGCCGCTTCGCGTCAATCAGGCAGGCGTGATTCCAATTATCTTCGCTCTCTCCATCTTGCTTTTTCCGCAGATGATTGTGAGTTTTCTTTCCGGCGTGGACAACGCTTTCATTCACCGCGCCGCGTCTTTTATCCAGAGCATCTTTTCCAATAGTTGGTTTTATTCTTCTTTTTATTTCATTCTGGTGTTTGTCTTTACCTATTTCTACACTGCTGTTACCTTTGACCCGGAAGCCATTGCCACGAATTTACAGAAGAACGGCGCGTTCATTCCCGGGGTGCGGCCGGGGCAGCCCACTTCTGATTATGTCTCAAAGGTACTTACGCGCATTACGCTTGTCGGCGCTGTCTTCCTCGCGCTCGTTGCAGTGCTTCCTCTCGCAATGCAGGGCGTCACGGGAAACGCGAATCTCGCCATTGGCGGCACCGCGCTTCTCATTGTGGTCTCGGTCGTTCTTGATTTCATCAAAAAGATTGACGCGCAGGTCTCCATGCGCGAGTACTAAGAAGTACTCGCGCCGCGGACAGACGCGGACTTCACGCAGACCCACGCGGAAATAAAAAAGGCGGCGGAGTTCTTCCGTCGCCTTGAAGTCTCACTCTGTCGCGGTTACTACTCTACTGGTTTGAATGGCCGGTTGCCTTGTTGAGTTTTTCAGTTTGACCGACTCAAACAGGTTATCATACCTCGGTCTGCCTGTCAATGTTAAACGAAGCCCGATTGTGCGCTATACTGTAACCATGGCAATGAAGAAGGAAACAAACCCGCTTTCTCCCGAAGAAGTCTCGCGGCTTGGCGAGCAGTTTTATTTTGACCAGCTGAAGGAAAAATTGGAGAAGAAGCATACCGGCAAGTATGTGGTGATTGATGTAACGCGAAAGATGTACGCACTTAATGCGGATGAGCTCACGGCGATTGAGGAGGCGCGGAAACGATTCGGCGACCAGCTATTTTTTATTGTACGAGTGGGGAATCTGCAGCGTCCCGTCGCACATTTCAGAAATGCACACTATGCGTGGAAACTTTGAAAACGAATTGCCGACTATTGAATTGGACATCGCCGGCGTACTTGCGGATTCTCCGTTCCAGAAAGTACACGCCATCGTTGATACCGGATTCAACGGGTGTCTTTCGTTGCCGTATGTAACGGCATTTCCACTCGGACTTCTCCTTACCGGCATGGAGGCAAGCACCATTGCGACAGGCGAGGTCGCTCAACATTTTGTATGTATCGGTAAGGTTAAGCTCGGTGGGAAAGAAATACTTACGCCGATAGACATCCAGCCGAATTGCCCCGTGTTGCTTGGAACTCGCCTCATGAAGCGGTTTGGAAAGAATCTGCACATTGATTTTCTGAAGCAGGAAGTTGTATTCCGTTAAACTCTTTATTCGCAGCAATTCGTTGATTCGCATAATTCGTATATTGGTATGGCAAAGCCATTAACTTTCATCTTCGCCGGCCCAAGCGGCTCCGGAAAGGGTACGCAGGTGGACCTGCTGAAACAGTACCTCGCGAAAAAGACGCCCAAGATTCCGCAGTACAGTTCGTACACCGGAGATGGATTTCGCAACCTTATGAACGGTACGACGCTCGCGGCGCATCTCGCCAAGAAGATTCAGGAAGTCGGCGGGTTACAACCGGAGTTTCTCGCTATTTACCTCTGGGCCGACAATCTCATCAAAAATGTGACGGGAAAGGAGCATCTCTTTATTGACGGCTCTCCGCGAAAGCCCGGCGAAGCCATCGTGCTCAACTCGGCGATGGAGTTTTACCGGCGCGAGCCGGTGCATATTCTTGACATTGTGGTTTCCGGCGCCGAGACCAAACGGCGCCTTCTCCTGCGCGGCCGGCATGATGACACTGAAGAGGGCATCGCGCGGCGGCTCTCGTGGTACAAAACACAGGTTGTTCCCGCGGTGGACTATCTTAAGAAACAGCCGCGGTACCGGTTCTACGACATCGACGGAGAGCAGACACCAGCCGAAGTCCACAAAAGTATTATTGAAGCACTTCAGCTGTAACCATTAACTTTTAACCATTGACTGTTAACTGTTAAGAGTCAAAAGTTAAAGGTTTGGTATTTTTCCATGAAAAATCCTACGATTATTTCATTGGGCGGCTCGCTCGTCGCGCCCGATGGCGTGGACACCGCGTTCGTATCGACCTTCCGCACTCTCATACAGAAGCGGATTACGCTCGGCGAATCGTTCATCGTTATTGTCGGAGGTGGAAAGGTCTGTCGGAGATATCAGGAGGCGGCGCGCGAGCTTGGCGCAAATTCGCAAGAAGCGCAGGATTGGGTGGGTATCTACGCCACTCGGCTGAACGCAGAACTTGTTCGCGTTTCTCTCGGGGGACAGTCGCACGCGGAGATTATCACTGACCCAAGCGTGCTCACCGGTGTTTCTTCGCCGATAGCTATCGGAGCAGGGTGGAAACCAGGGCACAGCACAGACTTTGACGCGGTACTCATGGCTGAAAACACGGGAGCCAGAAGAATCATCAACCTCTCTAACATTGACTGTGTCTACGAAAAAGACCCGCGGCAGTTTCCTGATGCGCGCAAGATTGAGCGGGCGAGCTGGAAAGAATTTCGCACCCTTCTTCCCAAGCCGTCGGCGTGGGTGCCCGGATTAAACGCGCCATTTGACCCAATCGCCGCGAAGCGCGCGGAGGAACTCGGGCTTGAAGTCGCGATTATGAACGGAAAGCCGCTGGAGAATCTAAAGAACTACTTGGAGGGGCATGCCTTTACAGGCACAGTAATACGGTAAATTTGGTCGCCAGAGTTTATCAAGACACAAAACACAGTGCATCCCCAGAAGGGTGGATGCACTGTGCTTGGGGAAGTTTCAAGATTTTTATGTTTATGCTTGCTACAATAAAAAAAGACGAGCAAATAAAAATCTTGCGGGAGGGGGGAAGACGACTCGCCGTTATTCGCGACGAGCTTACGCGGCGCGTGGTTGCGGGTGCCTCGGCGCAGGACATTGAAGACGCCGCCAAAGGGCTGTTCGCAGAGTCAGGCGGTGAACCATCTTTTTTGAACTATAAGGGCAAAAAATCCGAAAAACCTTTTCCAGCGCGCGTTTGCGTGTCAGTGAATGACGCGATTGTGCACGGGCTTCCCAGCCGCGAGATTGTTTTTAAGGATGGTGATGTTGTGGGAATTGATGTTGGGTTGCGATACAAAGGGTTCTTTACCGATACCGCTGTTACTGTTCCGATTGGCGTAATTTCAAAAGAAGCGCAGAAGTTGCTGGAGGTTACGAAAAGTGCGCTCTCGGTCGGCATTACTGCGGTGCGCTCGGGCGCGACCACGGGCGATATCGGATTCGCGGTTGAAGCGTATGTGAAGTCACAGGGTGCTTATGGCATTGTCCGCACTCTTGCGGGACACGGGGTTGGGTACGCCGTGCATGAGGAGCCGCATATTCCCAATTTCGGAAAGCGGGGAGAAGGCGCGGTTCTCAAAGCCGGAATGGTGATTGCGATTGAGCCCATGCTCACGCTGGGTGGCGAAAAACTCGTGCTTGATCCGGACGGCTTCACCTTCCGCACCGCAGACGGGTCGCTCTCCGCGCACTTTGAACATACGATTGCGGTGACGGAGCGGGGGAGTGAAGTTTTGACCCGTATGTGATGCACTATGTTTATCTGCTTAAAAAAGATGCTTCTGCCGAAGCGGCTTTCTCGGAATTGTTGGCGCATCCGCAGATAGTATGTGTTCCCATTCGCGCTGTGCCCGTCCATATCCTTGTGCGGAGGAGGGTTCTTGTTCCGTGTATCTTCCGCGTCTTCTATAAAAAAACAAAGCTTGGGGTTTCCAAGCTTTGTGTGTCTTCTGTCAAGAACTTGCGGCGCTATGCCGCCTTTGACTGATTACGTTACGCTGGTTTTTCTTCCAGCGCTTTTTCCAGGTCCGCAATTCCGGAGTCAGAC
>CAYJWA010000003.1:18627-29314 GCA_964373775.1 uncultured Candidatus Saccharibacteria bacterium
TTACGCTGGTTTTTCTTCCAGCGCTTTTTCCAGGTCCGCAATTCCGGAGTCAGACAATTCCGCGTCCGCCGCCGGTTTTTGCGCTGGCGGGCGATGGTTGTTCTGGTGCGGTCTTTTGACCGTCACAGGTCTTCCATTGTACCGGAGGACCTTAACGACTGTGCGGACAACGGAGGCGATTTCGTCCAGAGATATGCCAATCGGCACTCCTTTGTTCAAAATCCCCTCCCCTTCCCGCCAGAGGTGGAGTCCGTGGACACCATCCGGCATCTCTCTGTACCGAAACGCCGTGAACGCGCGAGGAACCGATTGCCCAATTTTCTCGCAGTGTTTGATTGCGAGTCGGCGGAACAACTCCAGTAAAAACCAGGGCGGCAGTTCGTGCCGTTTGTTGGTTAGTACCGTAAGTTGCCCCGCCTTGTTCATGGCAACTGCAACGCCTGCGCCTCTGCCTTTCGGCGAGTCGGCGAGCGCAACCTTTCCGTACGCGTCCTCATCAGCCGCGATAAGCGCCACTGGCACTGTTTTGCCTGAAGCGGTCGGCATCGCCTCCACCTTTCCCACTGCATCAAATGTCTCCCGCGCCCCTTGCCAATAGTCCAGTTGCCGGATGAAGATTGCTTTCGCTGCTTCGGAAGCCCAGTCAAAGATTTCCGTATCAGTTTTTCCAGTGGACTTCATTGCCTTTATCACATTGTGAATGTGGCCGACATCCTGGGTGGGTTCACGGTCCGATGTGCGGGCATCGGCAAGGAGATACCGGAGTTCCGGTCTCTCGTATACGCCAATGAGCTGGGCGATAAGCGTTGCTGCTGATTGCCCCGAGACCTCCCCGCGGCTTTGCGTTTCGTGCTCGTTGAAAGGCGAGTCGCCGCAGCCGATCCATACCTCACCGTTTTTGAGCACGGCGAACGCATCATCCAATTTCTCGTCCCGCGCAGCGAATCTCTTTTTTGCGCTGTCAACCCCTGGGAAGAACTTGGTGCCGTACTCCCGTAGCACAAAATCAGCTACTACCTCGTCCCAGTAAGTACCTTCGTGGTACACGAAAGTGTGCAGCGGGTACTCGCCTGCCTTCACGAAGGCGTTCCCGAATCTGATTGTTCCGTTTTGCCCCTTGAAATAACTGACCTTGACCGGCGTTTTCATTTCTTTCTCTCTCTTTCTGCGTTGGGGTAATCACCCCGGGTTTATGTTGTACTGATGTGCGGCTTTTCTTTTATCGAAGAGCCACTGTCAGTATCGTAACATATAGTATGTTCGTCGTCAACACCCTGTGGTTAAGCCCTTTTGTGGCGGGCGGATTATCGCTGTGTTATTATATTTAGTATGACCGTTGAGCAACCAGATGAGGAGGAGGGAAAGACGGAGGTACCGCCCGGGGCAGGGGCTGCGGAGCCGAGGCCTCCCAAGCCAAAAGCAGCCGAGACCGCGGCGGAGTTGGAGCGCTTGAGAAGAGAGGCGCAGGGTTTTTCGCAGGGCATCGCAGGTCTGGATGCGTTCAAGATAGAAGAGAAAGCGGTCCCTTCTAAAGCATCTCAATCTCTGAAGGAACTAAAGGAGTTGCGTGTCGATTTGTTGGCAGAAGAAAAAGCTCGGAAACAAAGTCAGCTCCAGAATCTCTCTCAAGAGGAGTTGGTAGAAAAGACGATTGGCGCGGCACTGAAGGAGCCGGAGGTGATGAAAAAGGTTGCAGAAAAGTTGTCTACTTTGGAGAAGGAGCCGCAGGCGCATACTGAAAGATCCGGTGATGACCCGCTGCAGAGAATTATTGCGGATGTTGAGCGTGCAGGTGCCTTGACGCGGCAAAGAGGAAAACGAGAGATTACGGTAAGCGGCAGACAGGTAGCCGAAGAGATCAGAAAACTTCTCCGTGTTTTTCAGAGCGAAGAGTTTAATGTAAAAGATGCGGCAGAGCGGGAGCGGACGATGCGGGAGTCAATTGATATTTTGACCACAGACGAGCGACTCCGAGCTGATTTACGAGCCGCATTTGGGGCGAGAGGGTGGCTCGCGAAGAGAAAAGAGACAGAAGTCAAGGAGCCAAGCTCGCGAGGAACGGAAAAGTTCAGCGAGGCGGATTTCGCTGGTCTGGAGGAGCGAGCTGTTTCGCTGTTTAAGGCATTTGAGGAGAAGCTCAATCAAACTCCGACCTTTGAGACCTTTGTGCCGTTTCTTATTGATAGTGACGGCGTGGCGCAGCTGCAGAAGTATTTTGAGGAGCTCGCGGAGACGGCAAAGGGAATGCCGACTCCTCCGGTTTCCATTGCGGCGCTTGAGAAGATTGCGAGTGATATAAAACTTTGGGGAGAAAATCAACTTACTGCTTTGCAGGGAGGGACTTTGGCGGATGACCCGGCTGTCCTAAAGAATCTTGTTGCGGGACTGGGGAGTGTTTTTGACGCTCTGCCGGTTGCGTCTCCAACGCCGACTCCAGAGCCCATACCAACACCCGTGCCGCCAACTCCGGAACCGACTCCACCCACACCTTCTTCTATTCCTGGGGCTCCTCCGCCTTCTCTGCCCCCCATGCCGTTCCCGTCTGCGGAGGTCTCTCCCCATGACGCGCTGATGGCAGGACTTCCCGTGCGGGAGGCGGAGCCGCCCTCTGAACATGACCGATTGATGGCGGGATTGGAGCGGATTGCGCCTTCTGGCGCGCCGACACCTCCCGAGGCGCCGAAGGCGCCGGAGACGGTTATACACACCCCGTCGCCTGATGCGGCGCAGACGAAGCCGATTTTGGATGCGTCGGTATTTGATGTGGGTGCGGCAATGGATGTTGCGGGCTTTCCGGAGTTTCTTGCGGAGGCAGAACGGTCTGGCGCGAAGATTGATATGGCTGATGAGGGGGCGGTGCGCAGGCGCTTTGAGGCGTTTGCGCAGAAAGACGCGCTCGCGGGAAAGGTGGCAGAACTTTGCTCCGAGAAGATTTTAGGAGAACGGGGCATTGCGCTCGGCGACGAAGGCGCTGCCGCGGTGCGCGAATACCTTGAGCGGCAGGCGCACCTGCATCCCGAGGCGCTTGCAACGCTCGCGCAGAAGTTTGCGCGGTTTGATACGCTGTCGGCAGATGTGGCGACGCTCAATGCTGATATTGCGAAGTTTCAAGCAGCCATTCCGCCCGAGGCAGAACGCCGGCAGAATATCGGGGAGGTTCTCGCCGCGAATAAAAAACTGGAGGTCTTGGAGATGGCGCGAAAGACGAACCATTGGTTTAAGGGAGCGGGCAGGACGCATGCGCTCTGGCAGTGGATACCGGGCAACACCTACAGCAAAGAGAGAGCGCGCGCGCTTAGAGAGGCGTTCAATATGGGCATGAGGGAAAAAGGAGTTGGCGCGGTACTTACTTTCACCATGGGGTTGTCCACGAAAAAACTTGCAGAGGGACTTGGAATTATAGAGAGAGAAATAGCGGAAGGCGTTGAAAAGATGAAGGCGCACCGAGGCGACGCCGCGCTCCTTGCGCAGATTGAGCGGAAGAAAAGAGAAGGAGAGGCGCTCGTTGCGTCTGCGAAGCAGGAAATTGTTTTTGACAAGGACTTGACCGACAAACTGATTCTGCTTACGAACAGGAAACTTGTTGAGCGGTTGAATGTAATGAAAGCGCCAGATGCGGATGTAGCTGTTGATGATGCAGAGCAGGTCTTTGAACTTTTGGAGAGAGCGGAAACAATGTACCGCAAGAGCCCTTCAGGAAACAAACATCTGGAAGGCATTGACCCGAAGCGGGATCTGGAGGCGATTGAGGGCGTGATTGATGCTAGCGTTTGGAAAGAGATTGAGAAGGCGTTCGGGGAGGTTGCCGCGCTTCCTTCTGGGCGATTCTCACGGCTTGAGCAAGAGTTAGAGAGATTCGCCGCAAAAGAGCGGCTCGGGAAAAAGGGGAAACAGCAGATTCGGGAGTTTATCATCAAGCGGCTCGCGCTCGCGCTTGAGGGATTGGAAAAGGAACGCAAAGGGCTTGAGGCACAGCCAAAGGGAGACGAACGGGTGGAAATGGAGAAGAAAAAGAGGCAGAGCGAGCTCTCGCAGAAAAAAGTGCTCATTCAGTCGCTCATTGCGCGGGAGCGCAAAAAGCTCGCGAGCGAACGCGCGGCTTCGCGTCCGCCAACGCCGCCCACACCACCATCACCCCCTTCTCCCCCGACTCCGCCGAGCGTTCCGCCCGAAGCTCCTCCGGCGCCGCCTTCTGCGCCAACGCCGCCCACACCTGAAGCGCCGATACCTCCTGTGTCATCTTCTGTACCTCCCCCCGCGCCGGAGCGTGTTCCAGAAACACCTAAAGTATTGAATACTTTTGAGGATATATTCAGATTAGATGTTCCCCATTTGCAGAAAGTTGCGCGCGCCGTGTCCGCGCATCAACTGGTTGATGTTCTGTCGGAAAAACCGCCGCAGACCGATGATGAAGAGTGGCATAAGTTTGTCGGGCGAGTACTCGGTTCCTTAACGGAAGCAGAGCAGAGCGGTCTTGAGGGGTTATTGAAACGGAATCCAATAAACAGTCCGGTGTATATGCAGAATATGAGAAATCGGTTTCTTCTGACCGCGCAGGAGGTGTTGGCAAAGGAAACGCTCCAACCCCCTCCCGAAACTCCGCCATCTGCACCCGAGGCGCAGAAGATTACTGTTGAAGATGTCCCCTCGCCGGAGAGTGAAGGCACAGTGCCGATTCGTACGGCGGAGACATCAGAGGGCAGTGTTGAAGTTCCGCCCGCATCTTCCGAGATTGAGAATGCGCCAGTCCCATCCACGCCCACTGGCGACATTAAAGTTCCGTTGATGATTACTCGCGATATGGAGCAACAGCTCGCTGACAAAGGCTTGAGCAAGGAAGAAAGAAATAAACTTACACCCGCAGATGCTTGGAAGATTCTCAATGCGCAAGGTTCTGCCTCTACTGAGAAATTCAGCTGGACTCCTGAGAAGATACCGCGCTGACATTTGAGGGGCTTGCCGAACTCTCTGACGATGACCTGAAGACGGTTGTGAACTGCCCAGGCACATCCAAACTCTGGGGCGCGGTGGTAAAAGGAATGCCTGACAATTTTGTTGACAGGGTGCGGAAAAGCGTTCTGTTCCCAAATTTTTTTGAGGAAGCGTACGCAACAAATCTAACCCCTGAAGAAATTGAGAACAGGCGAAGGTGGATGATTGAAGACGCTAAAGAACATTTAACTAAAATATATTTCCCGCCGTCTGCGCCGGCAGAAGAGATATTAGCCGAGAAGAAACCTTCTGAAAATACCGGCTCGTCGTCATGATTTTTTGCGTAGAACACATATATGAGAAAAGAGCATAGGAAAAAGGAAAAAAGGGGAAGCGTACAAGGCGCGGTTCGGAAAACGCCGGACAAGAAAGCGATTGAGGACGCCATTGCCGTGGCGCTTAGGGAGCAGGTCCCGCAAGAGGAGAAGGGCGCGGCGTATGTTACGCTTGCCTCGGCATATCTGGATGTTGCATGTTCGGTCTTGGAGCGGCAGAAAGCAGAACTAGAGCGGATGCTCGCGGACTTCAGGGAAGTGTCTGATGCGGAGCAAGAGTTTGTGGAGAAAGTGAGAATCGCAGAGGTGAGAACCTCATTACATGGAACTGAAGTAGAATGAGAATACCCCTTTGAGAAAGCACAAAGCACGGTAGTAAGAAAACACAAAGCACAGTACATCCACCCTTCGGGGGATCTCCCGAAGGGAGACAAAAAACCAAACAAAACACAAACGGCGGAGAAAGCACAAAGCACAGTATCTAGTATCCAAACAAACATACAAAAGCACTGTGCATTCACCCTTCGGGGGATCTCCCGAAGGGAGACAAAAATCCAAAGGGGGACAATATGTATGACATCAAACAATGCAAACAGATACCGTGAACTTGAGAATCGCACGACAACATTCGCAAAACAGGCGATTATTGTTTGTCAAAGATTACCTCGGAACAGAATAGACGACCCTTTGGTGAGCCAAGCGATTAGAGCGACCGGTTCTGTTGGGGCAAATTATCGGGAAGCAAATGAAGCGTTGGGAAAGAAGGACTTTGTATATCGGTTACGAGTCGCACGGAAAGAAGCCAAGGAAGCATACTATTGGTTTGAGTTATTGATAGAAGCGAATCCTACGCACAGAGAAGAATTAACTTTGTTGCTGAAAGAAGCGGGGGAACCGCGTAATATCTTGTCGGCTATTATTAACAAGGTATCGGCGTAGTGTTTGTGTTTTGGAAATTTTTGGTTTCTTTGTTTGGTCTTTTGTGTACTGTGCTTTGGGTAGTTTGATTACATTATGGAACAAATCGGTATCAAATCAGAACAGCGTTTTGCGTCGCCCGAGGAGGAGCTCGCGTATCTTCGTACTGAGGTGGCGCGGCGGGAGCAGGAGTTGGGAGAGAAAGGGGGAGGGACGGAGCGGGAGCGCGCGGTGAAAGAGACCGTTGCGGCGTATCGGACCGCGCCCGCAAAGACCGTGCTGGCGCCGGGGCACACACTCTCGGAGCAGGAAGCAGGAAAGATTGTGCTGGACTTAACGCCAGAGCCGCACGACAAGAAAATGGAAGAACTCGCGGTTCTCCTCGGGACGAAAGGAATCAAAAACGCCTTGACTGTGGTGGAAGGACTCAAGAACCCGCATCTCTTTGACGACTTCCACCGGTTTTTGATTCAGTACATTAAGATAGGGTTGCCGGCACCGGGACTGCGGGAGCGGCAGCCCCTGTGGAGGCCGTTCCACATGACGCTCTACGAAGTGTCGCTTCCTGAGGCAACGAAAGAAGAAGCGGAAAAAGAGATTAAGAAACTCATTGCCGGAATGGAGCAGTTCTTTTCCGGCATGCTTAGCGTTGGCGGAGAAAGGGCACGGGGCAATTATTTTACTCTGGAGATTGCGAATGCGAACGGGAGCGATGAAGTGATTTTCTATGTCTCGGTTCCTGACGGCAAGAAAGCGCTCTTTGAGAAGCAGACACAGTCCCTCTTTCATAACGCCAAGGTGCGGGAGGTAAAGGATGACTACAATATCTTCAATAATTCCGGCATCTCAGTCGGCTCTGCTGCGTCCGGAGTTCGCAATCCGATTTTTCCGCTTAAATGCTATGACGAGTTTGAGGTGGACCCGCTCAATGTCATTCTCCACAGTTTTTCCAAGATTGACCGCGAGGGTGAAGGTGCGGCAATTCAGTTTTTTATCCGTCCCGCAACAAAGCCCTACAGCGCGCGCTACGAGGAGGCGCTGAAGCAAATCCAGCGGGGAGTGCCGCTCCGCAAGGCAATTGATATTCCGTTTTCTTTTCTGGGCGGCGTTTTTCACGCGGTGCGGGAGGTGTTCTCCGGTGAAGAGGAGCGTCGGAAGAAGCGGCAGAAGGAAGAAGGCGGGCAGCCCAAAATTGACGAACTAGCCGCGGAAGAAATCAAGAAAAAGGTAGCGAGTCCTATTTTGGAATGCGGTATTCGCATTGCGGCGTCAGCAGGAGATAGGCAGAGCGCGGAAGAGATTCTTTCTGACATTGAAGCCGCGTTTAATCAATTCAACAATCCGGTGGGAAATGAACTGCGCTTCTTGCGAGCAGAGCGCACCGCGCTTTTGCGGCTCTTGCGGGAGTTTTCTCTTCGGGTCTTTGACGAGCGCGCCGCGCTTCCGCTTTCCATCAAGGAATTGGCGAGTATGGCGCATTTTCCGGCGACTCGGCTGAAGTCATCTCCTTCGCTCCGAAGCGCAAAAGCTGGCGTTGCGCCGACGCCGCCCGGGCTTCCCGCAGGCGGGCTTCTCCTCGGAGTGAACCGCGTGCGCGGCGCTGAAACGAAGATTTACATGGCCGCTGATGACCGCCTGCGCCATTTCTATGCGATAGGACAGACCGGGACCGGCAAGACGACTTTTCTTAAAAATATGATTGCGCAGGATATTGCCGCGGGCGAAGGAGTATGTTTCATTGACCCGCACGGGGTTGATGTGCAGGATGTTTTAGCGCTGGTGCCGCCTTCCCGCTATGAAGATGTGATTTATTTTGACCCCTCCAACACGGCGCGTCCCATGGGGCTCAATATGCTGGAGTATGACCCTCGGTTTCCGGAGCAGAAGACATTTGTGGTGAACGAGATGCTCTCTATTTTTGACAAGCTCTTTGATATGAAGACCGCGGGGGGTCCCATGTTTGAGCAGTATTTCAGAAACGCAGTGCTCCTCACGATTGAGGACCCGACAGGCGGCTCTACGCTTCTTGATGTGTCGCGCGTTTTGGCGAGCAAGGAGTTTCGCGAGTTGAAGCTCTCGCGCTGTCAGAATCCAGTCGTGGTGCAGTTCTGGAAAGAGGTTGCTGAAAAAGCCGGCGGCGAAGCCGCGCTCGCAAACATTGTGCCCTACATTACCAGCAAGTTTGACAATTTTCTGGCGAACGAGATTATGCGCCCCATTGTGGCGCAGGAGCGGTCTGCGTTCAACTTCCGCGAAATAATGGACAGCCGAAAAATTCTTCTCGTGAATCTCGCGAAGGGGCGGCTCGGCGACCTTAATGCAAACCTCATTGGGCTTATTTTGGTGGGGAAGATTCTTATGGCCGCGCTCTCGCGGGTGGATTCGTTCGGCAAAGATATGCCGCCTTTTTTCCTCTACATTGACGAGTTCCAAAATATCACCACGCCGTCCATTTCTTCCATTCTCTCCGAGGCGCGCAAGTACCGTCTCGCGCTCGTTATCGCGCACCAGTTTATTAAACAGTTGGATGAGAAAATCAAAGACGCGGTCTTCGGCAATGTGGGCTCGCTCGCCATGTTCCGCGTCGGAGCGGAAGACGCGGAGTTTTTGGCGAAACAATTGGAACCGGTCTTTACGGAGCAGGACTTGATAAATCTGGACAACCGCAACGCTTATCTGCGGCTTCTCGTTGCCGGCAGACCCGTGAAGCCGTTCTCGCTCGAGACGGTCGCGCCGCCGGTGGGCAAGCGGGAGAATATAGAGAAACTGAAAGAACTGTCCGCGCTCAAGTTCGGCCGCCCGCTCGCGGAGGTCGCCGCCGAGATTGCGGCAAAGTACAAAAAGTAATCTCTTGCATTTGATAGACGATTCTGTACACTATGTACATGCAGATACTGACGACCACAAACGCACGAAAGCATATCAAGAACATCGTAGATCGCGTGAAGTATCGCGGCGAGGTCTTTGGTATCGGGCGACGCGACTCAATTGATGTCGTGGTACTCAAATTTCCAGAGATGTATAACGCAGCGGTCAATAACATCACCAATATCAATACCTACTCCAAGAGTTTTGATTTCCTCAAAGATGAACCGGAGTTGTATTCGGTCTCTGATCTGAAAAAGAGATATGCGTAAGGGAGTTATTGTCCTCGTGCCGTTTCCTTTTACCGACCTCTCTGGTCAGAAGGTACGACCTGCGTTGGTGCTTTATTCTTCACCAAAGGGTGAGAATTGTATTGTTTCGTTTATTACTTCAGTCCCCCCGAAGAAATCCTATGCGTATGATGTTCCGATTTTTTCATCAAAACAAAATGGGCTCGTCATTGATTCTGTTATCAAACTTGACCACTTAGCGACTCTTCAGAAGATAATCGTTCTTGGCGAACTGGGTGCGCTAGAGTCATCGGCACTGAAGGAGGTGGATAAAAAACTACGCGTTCTTTTTGATTTGTAATACATTCCTTGGCTTTTTCGCATCTTTTGATATAGTACTGTTGTTATGAAGCAAAATCCTGAAAATAATCCCGAACAAGAAATGACGACCCACGAGGCGAAGATTGAATTATCCGGTTTAAAAGAACTTCTCAATAATATTGATAAATACAAATCTGGGCCAGTCATTGATCTAAATGAGCGGATTAGTGTACGAGAGACCGAAACTCCCAATTTTATAGAACAGCGCGGTTTCTTGTTCGTCGATGCTCTGAGAAATGCGATAGAGAATGTACGAAAGCACCTCTCCTCTTTTAAGACAGAAGGAGAGCAACACGAAGCAAGCGGTCTTCTTATGGTTGCCGATCTTTATCTCGCCGCTCACGACAAGAATGTAGAAGAACTGAAAAAATCACTCGTACTTCTGCGACTCAAAAGACCTATGACTTTCTCCGAAGTGAAAGAGGCAATGGAGAAAGAAGGACATAAGCCCTTATCACTAAAAGATGCCGGTCCCTTATATGGTTTCTCCGCTGAAGAATGGAAAAAGAAACTGACGGAAACGGGTTGGAACTTTAAAGAAGATGAAGGAGAGAAAACAGATTGATTTTGGCGGAGGGTTTGGTATTATGTCGTCTATGCCGGCACATCCAAAGACAGAACGAACACTCGTGGTGATAAAGCCCGACGGACTTCAGCGCACCTTGGTGGGCGAGATTCTACAGCGTTATGAACGGCTCGGGCTCAAACTCGTCGGGCTTAAGATGCTTGTGCCGACTGCGGAGCATATTGAAAGACACTACCTGCTTCACCCGGGCTGGAAGAAAGCAGTCGGGGAGAAATCAATAGAGGCGTACATCAAAAAAGGCAAGAAGCCGCCGTCTGACAACCCTCTCGTGGTTGGCGAGCAGGTGATTGAACGGCTTAAGAAATATCTGACGAGCGGACCCGTTATTGCTATGGTTTGGCAGGGCGCGCACGCAGTTGGGATTGTGCGGAAAATAACCGGTAGCACCGAGCCGCTTTCTTCGGATGTGGGCACGATTCGCGGGGACTTTGTGCTGGATT
>CAYJWA010000004.1:0-4351 GCA_964373775.1 uncultured Candidatus Saccharibacteria bacterium
CCGCAGTCGCGGCGTTTTTTCGTTGTGCGCGTGCACACGAAATATCACTTAACTCTTATATGAAGATAAAATATGCTGCTGTCTCAGAGAAGGGATTGCGCGGGGATATGGAAGATTCGTTTTGCGTTCATGTTGATTTTGGCGGTAGAGCCGGAGAAGTGTTTGCAGGGGTGTTTGATGGGCATGGTACTACACTCGCAGCGAAACAAGCGGCACAATTAATTCCATCGGTCTTTTTACAAAAGATGAAGCAAGGCATGTCGGTGCGGCGCGCGTTTCGCGAAAGTTACCATGCCGTGTCGGACTCGCTTTTGTCCTCGCCGGGCGGCGCATGCGCGCTGACCCTATTTCTTCGTCAATCCGTTGCGTTTTTCGCGAACGCGGGAGATTGCGGACTCTGTGCGTTCCGACACTCCCGCTTTCAAGCAGTAACGACCTCGCATCGGGTGGGGAATCGGAAGGAAGAAGACCGCGTGCGAAAATGCGGGGGATACATCTCTACCGGGTATGTTTGGATTGGGACTGATGGGCTGTAGCCGCTTCGCTCGCTCGGCGACGCGCCTTTTAAGAAAGTTGGTGTGACCGCAGAGCCGGAGTATGGTTTTATCCGCGTTACGGGGCCGACTTTTCTGCTTCTCGGGACCGATGGGTTGTTTGATGCGGTGGAACAGAGCGTCATAAAGGAGGCGTGCGTTTCCGCGGATACTGCGGAGGCGCTTGCGGAACGGTTGAAAAAGTCAGTTGAGATGGCTCCGCCGTGCGACAACTACACTTTCATTGCGTTTTCCCTTTGTTCGTAAGTTGGATTTATTGCCGCCGCCCGCGCGTTTTTTATTCTCTGCGCCGGGCGGCTTTTTCTTTGGTTGCAGAATAACGCAGAATGTGCGTGGAACAATATTCGTACATTCTCAAGAATGTGAGAATGTTTGTCTGCGCTTATTCTGATGTTCTTGAGAACATCAGAATATACTTTTGTTTGTGCATAAGGTCAGATACAGTTTGTTGCGGCGGGCGCGGGTTTGCGCTACGATTTCGTCATACGCAGACAGATGCGGAACTGACGCAGACCAATGCGGAAAGAATACACGCCCGTAGCTCAATGGTAGAGCGTTCGTCTTATACACGAATGGCTGGGGGTTCGAGTCCCTCCGGGCGTACATGAACATTCAAAAAATCGCACACGATATAAGCCAATACAAGCCACAAATAACCGAACTCTTGGCAGCAAAAAACTGGCAACATTTTAGGTGGTATTTTTTCCTTAAAGAAAATTTCTTAAGGGAGAATTTTGGCAGTGAATTTGTAGGACATTTTACCTGGTTCTATGCCCTTAGGGGAATGAATAAACTTGAAAAAGAAATATTTTTCAAAATTCTTTCCTCGCACAAGGAGGTTGGTTTAGAAGCAATTTTAGAAGAATTATCTCGGATTCGCGGAAGAGTATTTTTAAGTTTCTCTACAAGGTTGTTACATACTAAAGACAACAAGTTGCCAATTTATGATAGTTTTATAGCTAGTGTTTACGAACTCCCGCTACAGGATGGAGGGACTCCATTAAAGAAGGTAATTAGTAAACAATTCGGACCAATTTCTCATATTTCTGACTTTTTGTTTTTCTTCATCATGGCTTCAAGTAAGGGTAAAATATCTTCTTCGCGGTTGTTGAAGCGGTACGAAATCTCACCAAGGTACAAATGAAAGAAACTTTTATGCACTCCGCAATACTGGTACAGCCAGTGCTTGGCGTAACTCCAGAAGTCCTCAAGTTTAGTCCGAAATGATTACTGATTACCTTAAAGAAAATAGCAAACCGAGTTGACATTTACGAAAAGCTGAAAGAGGATAGCAAAGTGCTATTGGAAAATAAAGAAATTAAGACTTACTTAAACTACATTAGGAAGAAATTAAGGGAAAAAGCTGAGCGCGAAGCGTTTTTATGGAAAGACGAACTTGTTTCAGAAGGAAAACTTCTGGACTCGGTTCTATGGTCTCTTTTCAAAGTAAGGTATGTAAAGTAATCTTTACTCGCGCTTGACGATGGGAGCGCGGGTTTGCTACACTGCTGTAATACAGATTATTACAGCATCAGATACTTTCTATGAGACAAGTGATAAACATATCGCTGCCGAAAGAGATGGTGGCGGATATTAAGCGGGGAGTTAGGCGCGGGAAGTTTGCTTCCACGAGCGAATTCATGCGCAGTTTGATTCGGTTCTGGAACACCCAAAAACTTGCGGAAGAATTGAAGAAAGAGAGGGAGGCATTTCGAAGAGGGCAATACAAAGTGCTTAAATCTCTAAAAGATTTGCGGTAAAAATCTGGGTAGAAACTCTATCCGTTTTATGATATTATAGACGCATGAACAATCGCATTGAGATAAATCAAAAAGTAATGCTGGGGAAGCCCGTTATCAAAGGCACACGAATAACCGTGGAGCTTATTCTGCGCCAGCTTGCGCAGGGGCTGACCGCAAAAGATATTCTTGCGAATTATCCGCATCTCAAGAGGGAGGATATTCAGGCGGCAATTGCGTATGCGGCGGAGTTGGTGGAAGAGGAGTCCGCATATCCGCTTTTGATATCTTCGGGGCAATCGGATTTTTGCTCATCACTGGCATCGCCGTGAAAGGACTCTTGAACTCCGGCACGCTTCCCGAAGGGATGCTTGTTGCGCTACTTCTTATCAGAGTCGTCGGTTTCGTCATGGATGAGGTCATCGTCTACAAAACCTATCTCAAAAGATAATTCTTTTCCGCGTCAAGTCCGCGTAGGTCTGCGTCAAGTCCGCATTCTTTACTCAAAATGAGGTTGCTCTTCCTTGCTCGAGGCGAGGAAGTCCCTCATGTTAAAATAGTTTGCGACCGCAAACTATTTTAACAATGACGATTTTTTGTTTTTGTGTGGGAGAGAGGTTGAGTGGAGGGAACTATTCGAAATGGATTTCTTCCCCGCTTTTGGCGCGGTGGGTTAGATGTTGTTGCAAGAGAGGGTGGCGTGAGAGCGTATCGTCTTCTTCCAAAAGTCGTTTTGCTTCGGCGCGGGCGGCCTCAACCATTTTAAGATTCTGCAGCGCTTCCATAGCCACATCAGAGACACCCCATTGCTGGGAGCCGGAGAGTTCTCCCGCGCCGCGAAATTTCAGGTCATACTCGGCAAGCTCAAAGCCATTTTTCGCTTGTCCGAGCGCCTTTAGGCGCTGTAGGACGGTTGGTCCAGATGATTCAGTGAAGACATAGCAATACGCTTGATGCGTGCTCCGCAAGACGCGCCCGCGCAGTTGGTGGAGCTGGGCGAGCCCGAACCGTTCCGCGCCCTCAATGATAATGAGTGTTGCGTTCGGGACGTTCATGCCGACTTCAACCACGGAAGTTGAGACGAGAATGTTAATTTTGCCGTCTTTGAAGTCCTCCATCACTTTCTCTTTCTCGGCATCTTTGAGCTTGCTGTGCATGACACCGATTTCATATTCGGAAAAGATTTTTTCTTTGAGCCGTTTCGCCTCGGCTTTGGCAGAGCGCGCTTGTACGGCGAATTCCTTATCCGGGTCCGGCTCATCAATACGGGGAGTAATGACATAGCACTGGCGTCCGCTTTTCAGCTCCCTTCGGATTTTTTCGTAGGTCGCGTCGCGCTCTCTCGGCGCTACCACTTCGGTAACAATCGGTTTTCGTCCTGGCGGCAACTCGTCTAAAACAGTTAAATCCAAATCACCGTAGATTGTTAAAGCTAATGTTCGCGGAATAGGCGTTGCGGTCATAGACAACAAATGCGGCATGGAACGCGGACTTGACGCGGACTCTTCGCCGACTTCACGCGGATTACGCGCCTGTTCATAGACGATTCGTTTTATATCAATGGTGGTAAAACTCCAGTTAACAAGCAACGCGAGGGAAAAGTCAGACCCTTTCAGGTAATTCCATAACTGTTTAATTTCTACATTGGAAATTCGCGGGAGTGCTTTCAGTTCTACGATAATTTTGTTCTCAACCACAAAATCGGGAATATAGGTCCCGACAACTTTAGTCCTATATTTAATCGGTATACGATATTCTCGTGAATAAGCAAGTTTTATTCTTTCAAATTCTTCGGCTAAAGCCTTCTGATAAACTATTTCCTTGTGTCCCAATCCCAATTCTTTTTTAACTCTAAATATGGCCTCCCGTATGCGATAAGTTACATCTCGATACAAAAGAGGTTCAACGGCGGTTTTTTCTTCTGTCCGCGCCGCGCCCCGTAGTGAGCTCCGCTCTACTACTGGGGTCGAGTCCGCGACCTGTCCGCGTGAATGTCCGCGTATCAACGCCTTGCGCTGGTTGACTCCGAAGCGGTGCTGCTCGTCAATAATGACATAC
>CAYJWA010000004.1:4451-26739 GCA_964373775.1 uncultured Candidatus Saccharibacteria bacterium
CAACGCCTTGCGCTGGTTGACTCCGAAGCGGTGCTGCTCGTCAATAATGACATACGCGAGGTGTTTAAACTGAACATTTTTTTGTATCAACGCATGTGTTCCAATCAAGATTGGTATCTCACCATTAGCAACCCATTTTAGCAACTGCGATTTTGAGATATCTGTCCATGTTTTCCTGCCCGCGCTGCGCCCCGTAGTGAGGTCCGCTCTACTACTGGGGTCGGGTCCGCGACCTGTCCGCGTGAAGTCCGCATTTAGCTTGGAAGGGAACTTCTGGCAACCGGAGGAAGTGATGAGGCCGATGTTGATGGGCAGATGTGAGAAAAAAGAAACAAAGTTTTCAAACTGCTGCCTTGCGAGTATTTCAGTCGGACACATGTAGGCAACCTGCAACAAACGCGGAACAGACGCGGAAGTATGCGGATTTGACGCGGAAGAAAGAAAATTTCTGCCGGCGGTTACGACTGCATAGGCCGTTGCCGCCGCCACAGCGGTTTTACCGCTTCCGACATCTCCCTCCAGAAGTCGTGCCATAGGATGTTCCTTCTTGAAATCAGCAAGAATAATGTCTATTGCCCGTTTCTGAGTATTTGTTAAATCGAAAGGGAATCGCTTACAAAATTCTTGTATTCGTTGTTCCGCATTATTCCGCGTCGAGTCCGCGTTTAGTCCGCGCGAGCCGTCAATTCTGAATGACGGCTCGGATTGCCAGATTTTTCGCTCCTTCTGTTTTTCAAGCTGGATGAAAAACACCTCTTCAAATGCGAACCGTTTCCGTGCCGCCACAGCATCTCCCGCTTTCTTTGGCGCATGTATCCAAATGAGCGCGGTTTTGAGCGAGGGAAGGTGATACTTTTTCAGTATTTCGTCCGGAATCGGGTCAGTGAGCGAGTCCAGCACGCCGGACGCGATTACTTTTTGGATTGAGTGGAAAAACCAGTTGGACGAAACGCCGCGCGATTCGGGATACACGGGATGGAGGTGGTGACTTTCTCCGGTTGCTCCAAAAAGGGAATCACCAACACCCGTAGGAACTTCTGTAACCCGTTCAATCTTCGGATTGCTAAAGTACAGTGCTCCCTCTTTATTCTTAATTCCTAATTCATAATTCTTACTTCTCCTCTGGGATACCTTGCCCTCAACGCGTACCAGCGCGCCCTCCGGGATCATCTTCGCCAAATACGGCTGATTGAACCAGACAATCTGGATTTTTCCACTATCATCCCGCAGTTCCGCCGTGCCCATTGGTATTTTTTTGTAGAACGCTTTTTTCGCTTCGAGCTTCGAGATAGTACCGAACACCACGGCGGTTTCCCCTTTCTGCAAACTTTCTATGTTCCGCACCTCCGCCACATCCCCGTAGCGGGAAGGGAAGTGATACAGCAAATCCTCCACACTGGGAATCCGGAGCTTCCGGAGAGCTCGACGCTGGACTTCAGAAAGGCGGAAAACTGTTTCGATAGGTGCGATAATCTTCATGGTGTTCAAGAGTGTACCATAACCTTTTTGTGGCGGCAGGCATTAATGGTAGTATGGAAGCCACTATGTCAGATAGCCCGCAGAAGTTTTTGGAGGTGGCGCTTGCGGCAGTGAAGAAAGCCGAGCCGATTTTTTGCAATAATTTTGGGAGAGTATTGAATGTGGCCGAGAAAATAGATCAAGGCGGCCACAGAAGTCCTGTAACGGAGGTTGATAGAGAGATTGAAACGGTCATTACCGCTCACCTCGCTTCATATGTTCCCGACCACGCGATTTTCGGCGAGGAGCTTCCTCCGCAAAAGAGGACGAGTCAGTATACATGGTTCATTGACCCGATTGATGGGACTACAAATTATATTCGAGGACTTCCGTTCGCATCGATTTCACTCGGATTGTGGCAAGATGACAATCCTTTGGTTGCTGTTGTCTCCGACCCCATGAATAATGTATTGTATTCAGCCATCCGAGGGCAAGGAGCTTTTAGGAACAGCACAGAAAAACTTTCGGTTTCTCTTACTTCTGCATTGAGAGATAGTGTAGGAGAAACAGGTCGCATTAAAGCACTTGCGGATGATCCGGCTCTCCAGCGGGTTGCGCGAAAGATGTATCGGGGACGTGAGTATGGAGGAGCGGCACTCGCGCTTTGTCATATTGCAGAAGGAAGGTTGGATTTCTGGATAAGTGAACGCACGAAGATTTTTGATGATGCGGCAGGTATGTTGATTTTAACCGGAGCCGGAGGGAAAGTGACTGATTGGGAAGGGAATCAGTTCAAGTCAAATTCCCCGCGCATTGTTGCGAGTAACGGTAAGATTCATCAAGAATTATTGCGCACCCTTCATTTAGGTTGAACCTAAATCGTTTAGGTTCAACCTAAATTAGGTCCAAGCGGAACTCGTAGCCGTATTTTTTGAGACCGAGCCGCTCGTAGAAGCGGTGCACTTCCTTGCGCGCGAGGCGACTGGTGCCGAGCACTTTGTAGCAACTGAGGCGTTTTGCTTCCGCAATTGCTTCTTTGACGAGCGCGGTGCCGATACCTTTTTTCCGGTATGCCTCTTTGACGAGCAGGTCTTCCAAAAGTCCGTACGGCTCTTTGTGCGAGTCGTTGTGAATTAGGTAGAGATACATACCTGCTATCTGCTCTCCATCTTTCCAGTAGGTAAATTTGACTGCTTGCGCATTTTTGATTGTTTCCTTTCGTATCTCCATCGCAGGAAGTTTTCAAGTTTCAATTACCAATTTTCAAAAATTCAGAATTGAAAAATTGATTGAAAATTGTAAATTGATAATTGGTAATTTATTTAATGAGGTTCCAAATAATCTCTGCCGTTTTCTCCGCGTCATGTCTGATTAAGCTCCGCGTGAGTGCATCACCCTTCGCCTTTTTATGCATGTGGTTTGAGATAACAGGTTTTGCAATGACTTCCACGCCGAGTTTTTTGATGTGTTCAACATCCGGCTCCACGAACCTCGCGTGTTCTTTCTGATAACGGGCGCGAATGTCCGGCCTTGGCTTTTTAGTGTTCACGATGACCGTTTTGACAGTGGGAGAGCCGTCTTCGGCGCCCAAGTAATGATTTGCCTCGCGCACGAAATCAGACGCCCTGAATCCATCTGTCTGTCCGAGCTTAGTCATAATGTTGGTAACTAAGATTTTACGTGCCGGCGAGGCCTTGATGGCCTCGGCGATGCCGGGCACGAGGAGATTGGGGAAGGTGGAGGTGTATAAATCTCCGGGCCCGAGCACGATTGCGTCCGCGCGCGCAATGGCATCAAGCACCCGAGGATTTGCCTCTGACTTGGTGAGCATGAGTTTTTCTATCGGCGCGCGTTTCCTGCTGACTGGCTCATCCAACTCATGTTCGTTCCTGATGACTGTGCCGTCCTTGAGCTTCGCCGAGAGCGTCGTCGGCTGTTTTGAGACGAACAGCACTTCGCCTCGGACATTGAGGAGCCGAGCCGCCTCCGCGATTGCGCCCTCGGGACCGCCGGTTACTTTCTGTAGTGCGGCGAGAATGATATTTCCCGCGTTGTGGCCTTTGAGCGAGCCGGCATCAAAACGATACGCAAACAATTTTGTCAGTGCCGGCACGGTATAGGAAAGTCCCATGAGACATTGGCGGATGTCACCGTAGGGCATGATGCCGAGGTCTCTGCGCAACACGCCGGTAGAGCCTCCGTCGTCAGCGGTGGAGACAATCACGATATTGTTTGTCGGAAACTGACGCAGGCCGGTGAGAAGCGTAAAGGTCGCGGTCCCGCCGCCGATAATAACGACTGTCTTCATGAGAATGAAAACAAATTCTAAACTCTAAATTCTAAACTCTAAACAAATTCTAATAATTAAATCGCAAATTCTAAATTGAAGTCTTCGTTTAGAGCTTTCTGCATTTTGGATTTAGATACTGTTTAGGATTTCGGATTTCGTGCTTCGAATTTTTATTAATCATTTAATAATGCCTAGTTTCTTCCCAGCACGCTCCAAAGCAGTAATCGCAATATCCAACTGCTTCTTGGTATGCGCCGCGGAAATCTGGACGCGGAGGCGACCTTTGCCTTTCGGTACTACCGGATAGGCGAAGCCGCGGACATACAATCCTTCCTTGAGGAGTTCATCCGCGAGCGCCATGGTCTGCGGCTCGTCAAAAATCATAATCGGGGTGATGGGGTGGATGGGAATCCTTAATCCTTCATCCTTCATCCTTAACGGGGAAGAAGAGACGGGAGCTCCTCCTAAGGTATAACCCACTTTTTCAAGTTTTGTTCTAAAGTATGTCGTATTTTCCGTGAGTTTATTCTTAAGCGGCAGGAACTCTTTTTCAAAATGTTCCATCACATACAACGCCGCTCCCGCGATGGCGGGCATCAGAGAATTGGAGAAAAGGTAGGTGCGACTGCGCTGGCGCAGGAGGTCAATGACTTCTTTTTTGCCGGTCGTGAAGCCGCCTCCGGCTCCGCCGAGTGCCTTGCCGAAGGTGGAGGTGATGATGTCAACTTGGCCAAGCACTCCCTTCTCCTCCACGCTTCCACGACCCGTTTTCCCAAGGACTCCTGTTCCATGGGAATCATCTACCACAAAAAGCGCATCATATTTTTCGCAAAGTGCCGCAATCTCATCCAATTTGGCAATTTCTCCGTCCATTGAAAATACACCGTCAGTTACCACAAGCCGTCTTCGGGCGTCTTTGGCCTTTAGCAGATGCTTTTCTAATTCCTGCATATTCCCGTGGGAAAAGCGAAAACGTTCGGCTTTGCATAGCCGCACACCATCAATGATGGAGGCGTGGTTCAGCTCGTCAGAGAATATCGCGTCTCCTTCACCAAGAAGCACCTCAAAGAGTCCGGTGTTCGCATCAAAGCAGGAAGTATACAAAATCGTGTCTTTGGTCCCGAAGAACTTTGAGATAGCTGCTTCCAGTTTTTTGTGCAGGTCGGTCGTGCCCACGATGAAGCGTACGCTGTTGAGCCCGAGCGAATATTCTTTCAGCGCTTTTTGTGCCGCTCTGATAACATGCTTTTGCTGTGAAGTGCCGAGATAGTTGTTGGCACAGAGATTGATAAGCTTCTTGCCGTCCACTTTGATCTCGGTGCCCGGATGTCCTTCAATTGTTTTTTCAACCTTGAATAATCCATTATTTTTCATGTCGGAAAGTTCCTTCTCAATTTGAGATTTTATGTTGTTTGAGAACATAGTATGTGAAAATAAACTATTCAAAACACAGTATCCAAAGTCCAAACAAAACACAAATATCCAAAACACAAACTTATCTCCCCGTTTGGCTTTTTTGTCTCCCTTCGGGAGATCCCCCAAGGGTGAATGTACTGTGCTTTGTGCTTTCTCCTAATTCTTAGATTTCAATTAGGATCTTCGGGTGCTTCGCCATCATCTCCTTAAATCGTTCCTTAGTATATTCCTTCAGAGGTAAAATCGTGTCTTTACCCTGTGCGAGAATAATGTTCCAGATGTTCTCCTGAATCTTGTTTTTCTGGTCGGCGAAGAGCTTCTGCGTCATCTTCCACGTTTCGGGAAGGCGTCGTCCGATGATGGCGTGGACCGTAAGCCCACGGACGATAAAACGATTGTAGTCCTCAAGCACGAAATCTCCGGTCTTGATGCCGAAGGCGATCACATCTCCGCCACGGCGGGTTGCGAAGAGGGCATTGTTGAACGATGAGTTGAATCCGGCCATCTCAAAGGAAACATCAACGCCGAGGCCGCCAGTGATGCGCATTATTTCGTCAATAACCTCGTTATCATGCCTCCAGGCTTCTTCTCCCTTTTCTAAAGGGTGAGAAGTGAATACTTGGAACTTCGCAAGACCTTGAGCGTCCGTCTTCGGATGCGAAAGGTGTACAGCTTCTGTAAGAAGCACCGCATTCTGATGCGTGGAGGGATTTTTAAATCCTCCGCCTCGCGGACTCGGCACCTCCTTTAAGAAAGGAGGAATCAGAGGATCCTTTTTGGGCTGGAGAGCAATAACATAATCAATGCCAAGCTTTTTCGCCATCTCGATGGAGACAAGATTGGGTTCAACGCCGATGATGCTTTTTGCACCGAGCCCGCGCGCGACAAGAAGAAGAAAGAGTCCAATAGGGCCAAGCCCGAAGATAGCAACGGTCTTTCCCTTCAGCGGAACTTTGCTCGCCGCGTGCACCGCATTGCCGAACGGCTCCTGCAATGTCCCGAGTTCTGGACGGATTACCTTTGTATCGGTCTTCCAGACGATATGCGCGGGAAGCTTCACGAATTCTGCGAAGCCTCCGTCATGCGAGATGCCGAGAATTTTTTCGTTGGTGCAGACATGCTTTTCACCGCGCAGACACTGAAAGCACTTGTTGCACACGACATGCGATTCGGGGGCGACGAAGTCGCCGACGCGAAGAGGATAGGGAGCACGCGCCGAAGCTTTGCTTCCAAGCGCGGCAATCTCACCAAAAAACTCATGGCCGAGAATGCGACGGGTTTTTCCCTCAACTTTCATGCTTCCCAAGATTTGGTCTTTGAACGCCGCGCGGTTCCAGATGCCGCGGTCGGTCCCGCAGATGCCGACGTAGTGCACCTTGAGGAGCACTTTGTCCGCGTCGGTGGGGTCTTTCTTTTCATCCAAAACAGGCGCAGGAACATCCTGCAGTTCAAACCCGCGGGTGTCGTCCCAGCCGCCTAAGGTTGTGTCAAAAACTAATGCGCGCATAGAGTACTCACTATAACCGCACGGTTTTTACAAAAGTCGCACAAGTATCAGCCGTGAAAAAAGAGAGAATCAATCACTTTGCGTTCTTTTCGCGCGTCAAGAAATCCTGTTCGTTGGCGCGTTTCGTCAAAGATGATTCCGAACTTGGTAAAGACGCCTTCTCTCCCTAAAATTCTCGGGAATGACGCAAGAGGCGCAAAGATGACCGGCACTCGGAGTTTTGTTTCGCCGAGCACAAGCGTTACAATGTGGCGGTACCCGATTAAGGTAGCATCGCTTACGCCGCGTACTATTGTTTCCCTTCCTTCAAGCACATTGATTCCGAGAGCATCCGCATCCGTTGTCGGAAGCGCACTTGTGGTGGCCCCAGAATCAATATGGAAAAGAGCTGAAATACCTCTTCCTTTTTTCCCGAGCACGGCTAATTCTATCGCAGGAAAGACCTCAACGCGGGAGTCCTCACGAAATCTGATTTCATACGGGAACGAATGTCGGCTCATACGAAATAGACAACCGTGAGACCTCTTGGAACGCTTACGAGGAGAATATTCCGCCAGACGGCGTTTGGAGACGCCTTTTGGGCCTTTCTTAACACAGATTCCGTGGTTATGCCGGAAGCCACGATTTTTCCGTTCACCACGGCGACCTGTTTGCCGCCATATTTTTTTACATCAATAATGGGAAGTTTTCGCATATTTGCAGTATAACATTTTTGCGGTGTGTTATTCAACGGTCACGCTTTTGGCGAGGTTGCGCGGCTTGTCCACATCGTTGCCTCGTTCCACGGCGAGGTAGTAGGCGAGGAGTTGCATTGGAACGAAGGCAAGAATCGGAGTCAGCATCTCGAGTGTTTTCGGAATGTAGAGCACGGTGTCGGCGATTTTCTCAAGCTCTCTGTTGCCTTCGGTTGTGATGGCGATGACGGGACCTTTTCGCGCTTTTATTTCTTGGATGCTTGATTTGTTCTTTTCGTACACGCTGTCTTTCGGCGCAATCACGATGGCCGGTAGATTCTTGTCAATCAGGGAGATGGGTCCGTGCTTCAGCTCCGCCGCGTTCAGACCCTCCACATGTATGTAGGAGCACTCTTTCAATTTCAGCGCCCCTTCGAACGCAGAAGCCACATTGTACTTTCGTCCGAGACAGAAGAAGTCTTCACTTTTTTTGTATTTTTTGGCGAGCGCTTTTATTTTGTTCGCGCTCTTCAAGATTTTCTCGACATGGGCGGGGAGCTTCTGGATTTCTTTGATAAGCGCTTGCCCGTCCGACTTTGAGAGCCCGCGCATGCGGCCGAGGTAAAGTGCAAACATAACCTGCAAGAGCGCCTGCGAGGTGGACGCTTTGGTGGACGCAACGGCAATCTCCGGTCCTACATGGTTATAAATGCCCGCGTCCACCTCGCGCGCGATAGATGAGCCAATGACATTTACGATACCAAACGTTTGCATGCCGCGGCGCTTCGCCTCGCGGATGGCGTGCAGGGTGTCGGCGGTTTCTCCGGACTGTGAAATCGCAAGAAGCGCGGTGCGCTTGTCCGTTGCCGAAGTTCGATACGCGAACTCGGCGCCGTATTCCACTTTTGTCGGAATACCCGCAAGCTCTTCAAGCACGTATTCGCCGATAAGTCCCGTGAGCCGTGCCGTACCCATTGCCGTAATAATCATGTGTTCAATGCCGCGCATTTTATCCGCGAAGAGTTCAAGTCCACCGAACTTCACCGTGCCTTCACTCGGGACAAGCCGGCCGCGCATGGTGTCGCGAAGGGATTGTGGCTGTTCAAAAATCTCTTTGAGCATGAAGTGGGGGAAGCCCTGAAGCTCTGCCGCCTTATCGCTCCATTCTATCTTTGTCCTTTTTCGCTCCAGTTTTCCGGCGCCATTCCTGAAGTCAGAAATCTTATAGGAATCTCCCGATAGCGTTACCATGTCGCCGTCATTCAAATAGATAACCGAATTGGTAAGCGGGAGAATCGCCGTTGCGTCTGAGGCGACAACATTTTCTTTTTTGCCGATACCGAGAATAAGCGGGGAGCCGAAGCGGGCGGCGACAAGTGTACCGGGATTATTTCGCGAGAGCGCTACGATGCCAAACGCGCCACGGAAGTCCTTCAAGGCGGCGCGGACAGCTCTTGGGAAGTCCTTTTCTTTTTTAGAATACTCCTCAATCAAATGAGCGATAACCTCGGTGTCGGTTTCTGAAGCGAATCGGTGATCCTTTTTGATAAGACGGTCTTTGAGTGGCTGAAAGTTCTCTATGATGCCGTTGTGCGCGACGAAAATGTCACCGGTGCAGTCTTTGTGCGGGTGCGCATTGCGCTCGCTTGGTTCTCCGTGGGTCGCCCACCGCGTGTGGCCGATAGCCGCAGACACATCGCGGACTTCACGCGGACTAGACGAAGACAGAATGTCGGTTTCTTTGTTAATCTTCTCAACAAGTGTTGCGACTTTGCCTTTGGCACGGACGCAGTGGATTGCGTTTCGAGAAAGCACGGCAACCCCCGCGCTGTCATAACCGCGGTATTCCATGCGCGAGAGTCCTTCCAGCACGATAGGAAGCGCCTCTCTCTTTCCGATGTAGCCGATAATTCCGCACATGATTGATTTTGTTAATCGAGCCGAGCCCTGCGAGGTGAGATGTTACAAAATCATCACCCCGTAGTGAGCCGAGTCTCCGAGGCTCTACTACTGGGGTAGGTCCCAAGTCGTAACTATAACAGTTACTGCCGCCAAAATGTCGCACCGATTGACTAAATTCCCTTTGTTTCTTACAAGGCTTAGCCTTGTATTACACAATGACGCTCTTAACCGCCAGTGGGATGAGCTTGCGTCTGCCGATTCTTTTGCAACGCCCGAACAAGCCGGATTATGGACCAAAGCGACCGCGGAAACAAAGTGGGAGGTTATCAAAGAAACGGTTCCGGTAGTGGTCTCGGAGCGAGTGCTTGGGCTTCATGTTGACATGACGCAGGAGGAGCGCGTTGCGCTCGTCCGTCCGGTGGTGGCTGACTGTCATCTGCGTCAGCACCAAGACGCGGTTCGGGACAGTGGCTTGTCCGTGTACCATAAGTCCTTTGACGGACTTCTCGGACAAAGCGGCAAAAACTATTGCAGCATGAAATCAGTGTTCAACTAGCTTACGCTCGTTGAGTTGGCGAGGCGACGGAATCAACCCCGTCGCCTTTTTTCGGATTTTTGTGGTGCGTATTTAGTATGCGATCGCATACTAAATACGCACCTCGTTTAAGTCCAACCCAAACTTATCACCAAAACTTACCACCAAAACTTACCACCGACTTACTACCCAAACTTACCACTGACTTACCGCCGGTTTGAAAACGCCAGCGCGAGCGCGGCGAGCGCGAGCGAGATGTCTCGGAAGAAGATGTCCAATTGGTTCAAGTTGAAGTAGACAACGGCGCCGAGAAAGACGGCGGCGATAATCGAGGGAAAGAAAATGCGCCAGCCCGAAAGAATCCAGAATGCGAGCACGAGGTGGAATCCGGCAATCAGCATGAGAAGGACGCCCTGGGAGAGTCCGATGTCGCGCGCGAAGGCGGGGATATAACCGACCCACGGATTCGGGTCGCTCCAGAAGCCGTAGGCAGGGTAGAGGAAGGCAAAGGCGAGCGCCAATCGCAAAAGAAGAGAAGAGGTTTTGCTCATAGTAATTGGGTTAAGGTTAGGAAGCCAGTTTGGTCAAAGGGTTAGGGTTAGGAAATTCTTAACCTTATTTCTTAACCAATTCCGGCTCCTTAACCCTAACCTTTATTCAGTGACAACAACCGTTCCTCCCATGTGTACAGTCTTGCTGATACGACCCTTCTTTTTCTACCGTCTCGTCGTACCAGCGGGCGACATTGCTCTAGGAGATTGCGAGCTGTTTTTTCGTCGTCTTCCCCACATTCGTTTTCTTAAGAAAACGGAGAGAGTGGGATTCGAACCCACGAGAGGATTTCTCCCCTAACACCTTAGCACGGTGCCGCTTTCGACCGCTCAGCCATCTCTCCAGCATCCTTGAGAATATCTCTGTATTGCTGTTTTAGCAATCGCACGCCTTCTGTGGTTTTCAAGAATTCTTCTCTGCGCATAGCATCGCTTTTCAAACGATATGCTTCATATCCGATAAGAACAACCGGCCGAAATGGTTTTGTGGATTTTACTTTTCCACGCTGATGCTCCATCATTCTCCTCCGTCGATCGTCAGTAGAACCTTTATATACATTGCCGTTCTTTAATTTCAGAATATAAACATAATGGACATATTTTTATGGATGGATTCGCCACATCATCCGATGTGGCGCCCCGTCGTATGACGGGGCGAACCCACGAGAGGATTTCTCCCCTAACACCTTAGCACGGTGCCGCTTTCGACCGCTCAGCCACATCTCCAATTTCGCTACTCTAACACATTTTTGAGGTTTCTCCATTCCAAGGTTCAACCTTTTTACCGATTCAAGGTTGAACCTTGGAATTATTCAATGCGCAATCGTAAACGCGATGACTTTCCGCGCGCCGGCGGCGCGGAGCGTACGGCGCGCTTCGGCGAGTGTTGCACCAGTCGTTGCCACATCGTCTATGAGAATGATGTTTCGTCTTGCAACTTCTTTCTGGTCGGCAAGAAAGCAGTCCTTGAGATTTTCAAGACGCTCACTGCGTTTGTCGGTTTTCGTCTGGCTCGGGGTGTCTTTCATTTTCCGGAGCGCGATTTTTGAAACACTGAAGTTGCGGCCGCCGTCCAGTTTTCCCAATTCGTCAGTTAGGAGAACGCATTGATTGAACCCGCGTTCCCGCTCTCGTTTCCGCGACAGGGGAATGGGGATAAGGAGCGGGTTTGTGAAGTCGGAAAGCGGAGCATATTCCTCAAGAAACGCAAGCAGTTCCTCGTAGAGAAGCGCCGCAAGGAGCGCCGCGATTTTCTTGCTGCCCCGATACTTGAGCATCCAGACAGCTTCCCGGACAAGCGGGGCGCGGTAGTCATAGAGCGAAAGCATGTTTTTTCCGGCATTTCCCGGCGATTGCCTCGCGCGCTCCGCGAATTCGTCCGCGCTCATCGTAAGGAGTTCGCGCACGATGGGTTTTTGAGGAAGCAGCAAATCCAGCAAGAGCTTGAACAGATGACTCATAACCTATAACTGAATCACTGAATAACCTACATATTATCGCATGTTTCCTATTGTTATTCAGTTATGAGTTATTCAGTTATTTGTTATACTTTGGTTATGCAGAATCCCTTCAAACGAGTCGGCGCTTTTTTTACTTCCGCGGCGCAGTCAGGAGACAGCGTCATCGGCGTTGATATCGGGAGCGCGTACCTCAAAGTGGTGCAGCTCCGGCGCGCGGCAGGGCGCGCGGTTCTTGAGACCTACGGCTCTTTGGCGCTTGGGCCGTATGGCGGCACTGACATCGGACGGGCCACCAAACTTCCGGTTCAGAAACTCTCCGAAGCGCTCCGCGACATTATGCGCGAGGCGCATATTACGACCAAGCGCGCCGCGGCTGCGATCCCGCTTTCCTCCAGCTTGGTGACAACTATGGAGATGCTCTCGCTTGACGAGAATCAGCTCTCGGTAACGGTGCCGATTGAAGCGCGTCGGTATGTGCCGGTGCCTATTTCAGAAGTGAATCTGGATTGGTGGATTATTCCGGAGGAACCCGAACGAATGTCTGAAGCAGAAATTCGAACGGGCAAGTCCGAACGAATGTCGCAAAACAACACCCGCAGAGGCGAATCGGGTTCGGGAGGGGGAGAGACATCTGCGGCAGGAGTTGCGCCGGAGAAAGAAGCGGGAGTGGAGACGGGCGAGGGAGGCGGAGAGTCTATTGCTTCTGCGCCGCGCGGCGTTTCTACAAAGCTGCAGATTCTCATTGCCGCGATTCACAACGAGGCAATGCACCGGTTTGAAGATGTGGTGCGCGCCGCGGAATTGGAGACGAGTTTTTTTGAGATAGAGGTTTTCAGCGCCATCCGCGCGGCGCTTCCCTCTGACCTGGAGCCGCATGCGCTTCTTGATTTGGGAGCCGGCGGAAGCAAGCTCTATATCATTGACCGCGGTTTAGTGCGCGTCTCTCACATTATCAATCAAGGGGCGCAGGATCTGACGCTTGCGCTGTCTCGGGCGCTTGGCATCTCGGTGTCGGATGCGGAAAAGCTGAAACGCGCCGCAGGACTTTCCTCCGGCATTTCCGGAAAAGACGGCAGAGGAGTCCTTTCCGCTCTCCTTAATTTTATCTTTGATGAAGCGAAACGCGCTATCGTCCATTTTGAGCAAGGGAGCGGGCGCGCGGTAAAAGAACTTACTCTTATCGGGGGCGGGGTCAATCTTTCCGGACTTTTGGATGTTGCGAGAGCGGCGTTTTCCGTATCCGTAGCGCGCGCAGACCCCTTTACCCAAGTGGAAGCGCCGGCATTCCTTGATGATATTTTGAAGACCGTTGGACCAGAGTTTGCAGTCGCGCTCGGGGTGGCGTTTCGGAAATTACAAGAAAGCGCATAACCGCGAGTGGTTTTTAGACAGAACACAGGATATAATTGATGGGTACGAGGATGATTCAGGCGCAATCTTCTTTTTCTGCACCCGCGGAATTTCTAATTTCTAATTCACCTAATTTCTAATAAAATTTCCAATGAACAATTCTAGAATTAGGCATTCGGCATTTTATTAGATGAACATACTAATATACGAATTATGCGAATGATACGAATGGCTACGAATAAAATACCCTGCGCTCCCTGCCCGTGCGTGTCCGCACGCAGGCGGGCGCGCAGGGTCAAATCGGGGCGACCCGCAGGGTTAATGCCCTGCGGTGTCGCTCTCAAGCTTTACTAGAAATTAGACAATTAGGTGAATTAGACATTGTACCTATGGTTATTCAACTCCACACTCCCTTTTTCCGGCGCGAGCCGCCTGTTTCCGCGCCGTCTCCCGTCGGTAGAGGCGCCTCCCGTCGGGAGGGCGCGAATCCATTCACCGTGATTGCGCTTGTGGTATTCCTTGCGGTTGCGGCTCTTTCTGCCGGCGTATTTTTGTACCGGGGTTTTCTCATTCGGGATATTCGGGCGATGGACGCACAGCTAGCCGCGGCGCGCAAGAGTTTTGAACCGGAATTTGTGGGGGCAGCGGCGCGGCTTGACACGCGGCTCCGCGCTGCGGGACAGGCGCTCTCACGGCACCTCGCGCTTTCGCTCCTGTTTGATCTCTTGGAGCGGCGCACCCTTGAAACCGTGCGGTTCCGCGATTTCTCCTTTGAGGCAAAAGACGAGAAGTCCTTTACGCTTGCTTTGTCGGGGGAGGCAAAGAGCTTCAATGCAGTGGCGCTTCAGTCCGATGTCTTTGGTGGAGAGAAACGGTTTACCAATCCCGTGTTTTCCAACTTTACCCTAAGCGAGCGCGGCAATGTGCTCTTTCAGTTTAAGACAGGGGTGGACCCCGGTTTAATCGCATATCGCGCCGCGGATTCAGAATCCGCGCCCGCGACCGGGGCGGGAGAAGGAACGGATGCGGTTTTTGACGAGCCATCTCCGTTTGAGAGCGAGATCACCGAATAACTTATTACTGATAACTGAATCACTGAATAGCAAAACAGGTTCTTTTTCTCGGGTGATTTAGTTCTCCGTTATTCAATTATGCGTTACTTACTTTGATGAACAACCTCACCACCGCAATTTTACTCCTCGCCTCCCTCGGGCTCTTTTTCGGCTACATTAATCCCGCATACAGGAAAGAGACGGGAAGCGACACCGTAGAGAAAAAAAGCGTCCGCGAATTGACTGCCGAACGCGCAGAGTATCGCGCCGCGCTTCTGAAAACCCGCGAGATTGAGCTTGCGCGCACCGGGCTTCTCGCTACATACAACGGCATTGCTGCCGCAGATCGGGAGAAACTGGAACGGATGATGCCTGACCATAGCGATACGGTGCGGCTTGTGATTGATATCAACACCATTGCCGCGGCGCACCGCGTGACACTCCAAAACATTACCGTGGTTGACGGCGCTTCCGGGGGCGCTTTGGCGCGTTCCGGCGCTATCGGACCATCGGAAAAATTGTACGAAACGATTGAGCTCGCATTCGGCATTCGCGGCGCCTACGAGGATTTTCGCTTGTTTATGGAGGATGTGGAAAAGAATCTCCGCTTGATTGACCCGGTATCCGTCAGTTTTGCCGCGGCGCCGGCAGGGGCGTATGATATAGCGATGACGGTGAGGACATACCGACTAAAGTAAGTTCAAAGCACGAAGCACGAAATCGGAAACAATATCTAAATTCAAAATCCGAATGTTTTCAATATTTGAATTTCGTGCTTTGAATTTGTTTCGTTTTTCGGATTTTTCCAACATATGGAGCGAATAAATAAAAGAGTTGTTTTGATTGTCGGCGGTATGTTTATCGCGGCTACTGCGTTGCTATTTTTTCTCTTTGGCGGGCGCGGCGCCGCGTCTTCGGACGGGCTCTCTTCTGTTGGTGATTCCCCGCTCGGCGATACGCTCGGACGGGACCTTCTGACGCTTCTCGCGCGGCTTCGGGCGACCGAGCTTGACACATCTCTTTTTGCGGACCCGCTTTTCGCTGGTCTGCGGGATTTCGGAGTGGCGATTGCGCCCCAGCCCGTCGGCCGGCGGAATCCGTTTGAGGCATTCCCGGGCGATGTTGTTTCTCCGAAGTCAGGAGCCGTTCGTTAACAAATACATTCCTCTCTTATTCGCAGCCATTCGTTGATTCGCATCGTTCGTATATTGGTATATTTATTTTATGACTCTTCTTGAATCACTGATTGAAAAAGGAATCATCGCAAAAGGCGATGTCGCGGGGCTTGAAGCGAGTGCCCGTTCCCTCGGGGGCGATATGGAGACCGCGCTTCGAAACAGCGGGGTTTCCGCGCGCGACATTGCAGACGCGCAAGCGGATGTATTCAGAGTTCCCGCGCGCGGTCTGGAAGGAGTGGATGTTCCGTTTGAAGTCTTGAAGCTTGTGCCGGAGGAGTCCGCATCGTATTACCGGTTTATTCCTTTGGCGCTTCGCGACGGGGCTTTGGAGATGGGAATGGTTGACCCGGAAGACACTTCTGCGCGGGATGCGGTCGCGTTTATCGCTTCTAAACTGGGGTTCCCGTACAAGATCTTTCTTATTTCTCAGGCGGATTTTGAGCGGGTTCTCTCTTCGTATAAAGGGCTGACCGGCGAGGTGACAAAGGCGCTTACAGAGCTTGAGACCGAGCTTGTTTCTGAAGAGGAAGTGGCAAGCGCGAAGCCCGCACCGTCTCCGGAGAGAGAGACGCACATTGTGGAGGAGGCGCCGGTAACGAAGATCGTTGCGACCCTTCTCCACTATGCGACGGAGGGAAACGCCTCTGATATTCACATTGAGCATATGGGCGGAGAGGTGCGGGTGCGGTTCCGCGTGGACGGCGTTCTCGCCACCTCGCTCCTTCTTCCCGGGAAAGTGCATGCCGCGGTTGTGGCGCGCATCAAGATTCTTTCCAATATGCGCCTGGACGAGAAACGCAAGCCCCAGGACGGCCGTTTCAGCGCCCGCATTGAGGGGAGGAGCATTGATTTTCGGGTTTCCACTTTTCCGGCGTACTACGGCGAGAAAGTTGAGATGCGGATTCTGGATACGGAGAAGGGGGTCAAACCGCTTTCCGGGATGGGATTCTCAGAGCGCAATCTCTCTTTAATCCGCGAAGCGCTCAAGCGCCCCTACGGCATGGTGCTTCTCTCGGGTCCCACGGGAAGCGGCAAGTCCACGACGCTCTACGCAATGCTCAATGAAATTGACCGGGAGAAGTTCAATGTGCTCTCGCTGGAGGACCCGGTGGAGTACAACATTCCGGGTATGAGCCAGTCCCAGATTCGTCCCGAGATCGGTTACACTTTTGCGACAGGGTTGCGCAGCATCTTGCGGCAGGACCCGGATGTGATTATGGTCGGCGAGATTCGCGACAAGGAGACCGCCCAGCTTGCGGTGCAGGCCGCGCTCACCGGGCACTTGGTGTTTTCCACCATTCACACGAACAATGCGGTCGGCGTCATCCCGCGGCTCATTGATATGGGCGTGGACCCGTTCCTCATTGCGCCGACTCTGATTCTCGCTATGGCACAGCGGCTCGTTCAGCTTATCTGTCCCGGAAGCGGAGCACCCACTCCGGTTACGGGAAGCATCAAAGGAATGATTGATAAGCAGTTTGCCGACCTCTCTCCCGAATACCGCCGCCTGGTTCCCGATGTCAAAGAAGTTCTCCAGATTTCCCCGACTTCGGATTGCCCGAAAGGCACGCGGGGCCGTACGGCGGTCTTTGAGGCGCTCTTTATGGACAAAGAATTGGAGCAGGTTATTCTCCGAAATCCGGCAGAAGCAGAGGTACTTCGCGTGGCGCGCAAACAGGGAATGTTCACCATGAAGGAAGACGCTATTTTCAAGGCGTTCCGCAAGGAGATTCCGTGGGAAGAAGTGAACAAGCTATAAGAAGAGCAATTGACCTAATTATTCTAATTATTCTAATTATTTTAATTGACCTAAATTGGACATTGAGTATTGGTATTTCCTTAGAATAATTGTCAGAGTGAATTAGGTCATTAAAGTTGTCAGTAAGAATAAGAAAGGACCAATTCGTTCTTTTTCTTACTTTAATCTTACAACTTAAATCTTTAATCTGCAGATGCTATACTATCGTTATGGCAGTTCTATCTTACAGACCGTCTTTTATTGAAATACAAAACGCCTTTGATTGGAATTGGGATACGATGACCGTACAATCTTTTGCGCATCGCAAGAGGGAGTTTTTGAAGCACCTCCAAAGTCCAAGCGGGAAGACAAAGTATAAACGGTATACAGGCGCGCCGATTAGATACGCTGGCGGGAAAAGCCTTGCGGTTGGTTTGGTTGTGGAACGAATACCCGATAACACAACACGGGTTGTTTCGCCGTTTCTTGGTGGCGGCTCAGTGGAGGTGGCAATAGCCGCAGAATTGAATTTACCGGTTATCGGATATGATATTTTTGATATTCTCATAAATTATTGGCAGATTCAGTTGAAAAACCCTAATGTGTTATACGAGCGACTACTTGATTTTGAGCCGACGAGAGAAGGTTTTAGACAAGCCAAAGAACGATTAAAGAAACATTGGGAGAAAATAGAAAAACTGGGAAAGTTTGATTTAGCCGCTTACTACTATTTTAACCACAATACCTCTTATGGGCCGCACTTTCTCGGTTGGCCATCAAGTGTTTATTTACAAAGGGAAAGATACCGGACAATGCTGGAGAAAGTCCGGGACTTCCGAGCTGACACATTGCAAGTTGAATGCGCTCGTTTTGAAGAAATAATGCCAAAACATAAAAACGATTTTCTCTATTGCGACCCCCCTTATTATTTAGATGGTGATAGTAAAACATTTGTCGGTCTTTATCCGCATCGAAATTTCCCAATCCATCACAATGGCTTTAAGCACGAATTGTTGCGTGATTTATTGTTGGCGCATAAAGGCGGTTTTGTTTTGTCATACAATGATTGCTCTATGATTAGAAAATGGTATAAAGATTTCGATATGATAACTCCGTCTTGGCAATATACTTTTAGTCAAGGGGATACCCGTATTGGCGAAAACCGAAAAAGAGACAACAATGGAAGTTATGTTAAAAAGTCGCACGAATTATTAATTTGGAAACTGCCGAAATGAGGAAAAAGCGCGCGCTTACAACTGAAGGAGCGAGAGCGGTGCGCAAAAAAGGATATGACGATGCGCTTGAATTTGCATTAGCCATTGGTCTTGCCAGCGACTACAAAAACGACCCTCAAGCCAAAAAAGATGTTATTGACCCTTCCGGCGATGCCCACTCTGTTAAGAGTGGTGAAAAGAAATGGCAGGCATTTCTTTATGGGCTTGGGCGTTTTGAAACAGACCACGCCTTTATTGTTATGAATGGTATCGGGGCTTTGCTCGCAGAATGTATCAATGCGTTTCCTTTAACTTATGACGAATATAGAAGGGACAAAATCGCCGCGAAAGAACGGTTGCGTATCCCGATGGTAAAACTGTCCGAAAAATTGCAGGAGAAGCCACGGCTGAAAGCATTTCTCAATAAGTCCTTATTTAATGGAGGAGAAGTGAATTATTTGACCGTCAAACAAAACGGGGTATTCCATGTTTTCTTGAATAGAGATGTGGTTGATGTGCTTGGTGACAATGCGGAAGTTTGCAACTCCAGGGCCATTGCGGCGGGGCAAATGCCGGAGCAAAAAGTTTTACTTCGATACGGTGGCAAAAATCTTGGAGAATTAGAAATGAGAAACGATAGCGAAATACATTATCGAGAAGTGAGGTTCAATATGATAAAGCCCAAAGTGATGGAAGTATTGTTTGCGAAGATTTCTATGGCGAAGAAATTGAGCGAAAAGGTATTGATATATGGCAACGCTTCACGACGATTTGGTCGTTGGTATACGCAATGATTTTAGCGTCTCCCGTATTTTATGTTGCAATGATATACTGTTGTTATGTCTGACACTAAAAAATCAATAGTGCTGCTCGTGGATGACGATGAGTTTCTCGTGAATATGTACATCACGAAGTTTCAGAACGCCGGCTTTGAAATCGTGGGAGCGGGGAGCGGGTCCGCGGCGCTTCAAAAATTACGCGATGGATTGGCGCCCGATGTTTTGCTTGTTGATATCGTCATGCCGGCTATGGACGGCATAGAGTTTGTGCGGCGCGTCCGCGCCGAGAAACTGGCGGAAAAAGCCGCCTGTATTTTTCTGACAAATCAGGGACAGCCATCTGAAATTGAGCGCGCCAAGAAGGCGGGCACGGACGGCTATATCGTCAAGGCATCCATCATTCCGTCTGAAGTGGTGGCGGTCGTTCGCCGCATTTTGTCCAAGAGGACAAAATAATTATTCTAATTATTCTAATTAACCTATAGAGTAATTAGAATAATTAGGTTAATTGTTGTGTTATGTCCAAAGAATTATTGAACAACCTCATAGAAGACACTCTCCGTGAGGGAGCGTCCGACCTACACCTTTTGGCGGGGCGGCATCCGGTGATTCGCGTCTCCGGGACCCTCATTCCTCTGGTGAAGCGCCCTATTCTTTCGCGCGACGGCACCGCGGCATTTCTCCGCGAGTTTCTCTCGGAAGACGACGAAAAACTTTTTGCGGAACAGAAGGAGATTGATTTTTCCTATAGTTATCAGGAGACCGCTCGCTTTCGCGGCAACGGGTATCTTGAGAAGGGAAATGTCGGCATTGCGCTCCGCCTCATCCCGCGCAAAATCCGCTCGCTGGAAGAACTTGCGCTCCCGTCCGCCCTTGAAGCATTTGCGAAGAAGAGGCAGGGGTTTTTCCTCGTGGTGGGTCCAATGGGGCACGGCAAGTCAACCACTCTTGCCTCGCTCATTGAATTGATTAACCAGACGCGCGCGGAGCACATTATGACGATTGAGGATCCGATTGAGTATATGTATGAAGAAAAACTCTCCATCATTGACCAGCGGGAGGTGCGTAGAGACACAAAGGACTTTCACACCGCGCTTACCTCAATGTTCCGTGAGGATGTCAATGTCGGTCTTATCGGCGAGATGCGGGATATTGAGACCATCAGCGCCGCGGTAACAGCCGCGGAGACCGGACACCTTATTTTTTCTACGCTCCATACGAACAGCGCCGCAGATACCCTAAACCGCATCATTGACATCTTTCCGCCGGGCCAGCAGGAGCAGATTCGGCTACAGCTTGCGGGTACGCTCACCGGCATCTTCTCGCAGCGGCTCATCCCGCGCATCCCGGGCGGACTCATCCCCGCCTATGAATTGCTGATTGCAAACAGCGCGGTGGCGAATCTCATTCGCGAGAAGCGCACGCATGAGATTAACACGGTCATAGAGACGGGACTGGAGCAGGGAATGATTGATATGAACCGCTCGCTCGCGGAACTCGTGCGGCGCGGAGAGATTACGCCTGAAAATGCGCTTGCGTACTCGCCCAACCCGCAGATATTGCATCGGCTCTTATGAAACAATTTCGAATTAGGACTTACGCGCTTGGTCTGAATTCTCCCTTAATAAAAGGGAGTACACATCAGGGGGAGGGATTTTGGGCTCTGGTATAAAGGCGAAATCCCCCGCCTTTCAGTCACCCCCTTTAAGAAAGGGGGAATAAAACCCCAAACGCGTAAGTCCTAATTTGGTATTTTTAGATGGTAGGTGTTTGAGATTCGATATGTATGCTTTTTAACTACTCTGCTCTTGATTCCTCCGGTCGCTTTGTGTCGGGCTCCATTGACGCTATCTCCAGCGAGGTCGCGGTACAGGCGCTTCAGAGGCGGGGACTCACGCTTCAGACCATCGCGGCGGCAAGCGAAGTGCCGTTTTGGGCGCGGGATATCGCGTTCTTCCGGCGCGTGAGGCCCAAGGATGTGGTCATTCTCTCGCGCCAGCTCGCCACGCTTTTTGGAGCGCAGATATCCGCGCTCCGCATCTTTCGCCTCCTCGCCGCAGAGGCAGAGCGGCCGCTTCTTGGAACCACGCTTCTTGCCATCGCGGATGATTTGCAGGCCGGCTCGTCCATTGCAAAGTCGCTCGGTAAACATCCCGCGGTTTTTTCCCGCTTTTATGTGGGGATGGTCCATTCCGGAGAAGAGACCGGAAAGCTTGACCGCACTTTCCTCTTCCTCGCCGATTATCTGGAGCGGATGTATGAGGTTTCGTCTCGCGCGAAGAATGCTCTTATCTATCCTCTCTTTGTGATTATCACTTTTATCGCAGTCATGGTTTTGATGCTCACGACCGTGATTCCGAGCGTGAGCACGGTGCTTGTGGAATCAGGAGCAGTGATTCCGGCGGCCACGCGCGTCATTCTCGGTGTTAGTTTTTTCTTCGTCCACTACGGGTGGTTTCTTCTTATCGTGGTTATTCTCGGCGCTCTCGCGGTGTGGCGGTTCTCTAAAAATCCGGAGGGACGTTATGCGCTCGCGCGGTTTATTGCCCGTACGCCTTATCTTGGAGAATTGTTCCGTAAGCTCTATCTTTCCCGCATTGCCGATACATTGCATACCCAGCTTTCTTCCGCTATTCCGATTCTGCAGGCGCTTGAGACCACGGGAGATGCGGTGGGAAATGCTGTCTTTGAAGATGCCCTTCGCGTTACCGCTGTCTCCGTGCGCGAAGGCGCCTCGGTCTCTGATGCGTTTGCGCGAAGCGGAGCTTTCCCCGGAATTATGGTGCAGATGATTAAAGTGGGGGAGGAGTCGGGAGAACTCGGCTCTATCTTGGAGACCCTCGGGCGTTTTTACCGGCGTGAGGTGGACAATGCCGTGGACCGGCTCGTTTCTTTGATTGAGCCAGTGTTGATTATTGCGCTCGGTCTCGGTGTCGGGTTTCTCCTTGCCGCGGTCCTCATCCCGATTTACAGCATTGTGGGAGGGGGGTGATACAGGGAACATGAAATATGGAACATGAAATATCAGAGTAGGTTTTCATAGTAGATACGTTTAACGAATAGCGGTAGATACACTTGACGAATGGTGCACACGAATTTTAGGAAGGCGTACACGAATGGGGGACACCTTGCGCTCCCTGCCTGCGCCGAGGCTTCGGCAGGCAGGCTGCGCAGGGTCATTCGG
>CAYJWA010000005.1:0-26032 GCA_964373775.1 uncultured Candidatus Saccharibacteria bacterium
CAAGCAGGTCCGCACGCAGACAGGTCGGCGTAGGCAGGGAGCGCAGGGTATTTTAAGTGTTTTTCGCACCTGTATATTCCCTTATTCGCGCGAATTACAGATATAGACAAAAAGATACCGTACTGACATACCAACATTCTGCAGAATGTTGGTATGTTGTAGCCGTCCTGTGATGGGTAAAATAGTTTCGCTATAATGAGACGGCATCTGTCAAGGATGGTGTGAGCCCCCCGAGGGCAGCCTATTGTCCTTTATGTCCGGCGAGATTCTTAAAGGACATTTGTAATCCGATAGGTCGGTTTATCAGGCAAAATAAGGCTGATTGGTGTCCGATAGCGGTGTCCTATATGGTGTCCTTTACGCTAGAGGAGCGACGGTTGCACCCCGTGTCATCTTTCCTCACCCTTTCTTCCTGCTTTTTTGCTCTCCTTTTTGATATTTTTCGCAGAAGTTTGTTGACGGCTCAATTTTCTGTGCTAGGTTGTGAGGTATCTATGAAATCCTCTGTTTTTTCGAGATCTTCGGGAACATTTTGCCGTGTTATTTTGCAGGGCGCGTTCCTCTCGGCGCTTTTTTTGGGAAGCATCTCCTTTGCATTTGCTACTGACCCGTCGCCCCCCACGCTTACCGAGGTGCGGGTATCCTCGAGCAATTCCAATCCGGCGCTTGCCAAGGTCGGAGATACTGTAACTGTTTTCTTCACTTCCAGCGGGAGCATTGACGATACTCCTGTTGTTTCTATCGGCGGCACCGGAGCCGGCATCACCATTACGCGCTATGACCCGCCCCTGACTTGGAAGGCGGAGCGGATAATTACCGCGAGCGATGGCGCCGGACTCCTTGCATTTAGCGTTGACTTTACTGCTCTGGGAGTGCCGGGGGCGACCGTGACCGCAACCACTGATTCAAGTTCTGTAACGATTGACACGACCTCTCCGACTGCAGAGCTTTCTTTTTCGCAGTCAACCGTGCGGACCGGCGACTCCCTCGTGATTACCGCCACAATGAGCGAGCCGATTCTTGACTCTCCGGTCCTCGCCCTCTCGCTCTTTGGCGCAAATACTTTTGCAACCACTACCTTTACCAAAACCGACAGCACGCACTATACCTTTACGCACACGGTCGGAGCAGGAAACGGAACCACCACTGTCGCGCTGGGCTCTGCCACTGACATGGCGGGAAACACCATTGTGAGCGCGCCCACTTCCGGCACTGGTTTTTTTGTTGATAACATCGCGCCGACGATAACGGGTGCGCGGATTACCGGCGGGAACAGAATCGTTGTTTCATACGCAGAGCCCATCACTTCCACCTCCACGGATTATTCCGCGCTGACGCTTACGCCCGGGGGCGCGCGCACGATTCTCGGTATCACTGCTTCTTCGTCGCAATCCGTCACTCTTTCTTTTGACGGCGCGGCTGTTTCGGTTTCAGCAACCGGTACTCTTGCGGTGGGAAGCGGAGTACGCGATTCTGTGGGGAATCAGCTTGTTGCGTCTACCGCAATACTCTCCGACGGCCAGGCGCCGCTTGCTCCCGGGGCGCCTTCGCTTAGTTCCGGCGGTTCTCTTGTCGGCGCAGAACGCGAAGCGTCTGGTTTTGCAGTTCTTGTTCCGCTGTCTGCAAGCGGCGCGGTCTCCGGGGACCAGATGGAGCTTCTCTTGAATCATGCGCCGTTTTCCTCGCCTCTCCTTCACGCCATTACCACGGCTGATGTGCTTTTTGGGAGCGCGGTCTTTGCCGTTCCGCATGGACAGCTGGGCGCTGATGGTGCAAAGGAGATAACCGCGCGCCTTACCGACAGTTTGGGAAATGTTGGAGCCGAGGGCGGAACTCTTTCCTTGGCGCTTGACACTGTCTCTCCCACTCTTGTTTCTGCAAAAATAACCGGAGGAAATTTGCTCACTCTCGCGTATTCAGAGCCCGTGTTTTCAACAACCACTGATTATTCAAACTTCCTTGCGACTGGGGGAGAAGCGCGCACGCTGCTTAGCGCGACCGGCTCCAGTACGGCAACGATTCTGCTTTCTTTTGACGGCGCTGCCTTGGCGACAAATGCAGACGGCACCATTGCAATCGGTGACACAGTAACCGACAGCGCAGGAAATGCTCTTGTTGCAACAACGACCGTTCTCGCAGACGGACAGTCCCCGACCGCATCTCTTTCCTATTCAAAAAGCGCTGCCAAAGCCGGAGACCCCCTCACGATTACCGCTACCTTGAGCGAGCCGATTCTTGACTCTCCGGTCCTCGCCCTCTCGCTCTTTGGCGCAAATACTTTTGCAACCACTACCTTTACCAAAACCGACAGCACGCACTATACCTTTACGCACACGGTCGGAGCAGGAAACGGAACCACCACTGTCGCGCTGGGCTCTGCCACTGACATGGCGGGAAACACCATTGTGAGCGCGCCCACTTCCGGCACTGGTTTTTTTGTTGATAACATCGCGCCGTTCGCGAGCGCGAGTTTGTCGCGGAATCCAGTGAAAGACGGCGATATAACGGTCATTTCTTTTGTTACGAGCGAGCCGATTGAAGCGGGGACTCCGCTCCTTCTTTCTCTTGGCGGCGCCAACACTCTTGCCGCGACTTCAACGGCGCGCGCGGACAGTACGCATTTTTCGTTTTCGTATACTGCGGGGACGGGAGACGGCGAGGCAACTATTTTCGTAAGCGGCGCGACAGACAGCGCGGGCAACGCGATTGTTGCGGCTCCGACTGCCGGCGCAACACTCACGATTGACAACACTGCTCCGGTCATTACTGTTCTGAATCCGGACAGCGCGCCTGCCCATAGCAAGACCCTTGCTGCATCGGTTTCAGACGGGACGGTTACACAGAGTATTACCACCGGTGCTGTCTGCAACGGAACGCTCTCGTTTGGCGCTTATGGAAGCACGACATTTTCCGCGGAAGCGGACAACGGCAAGAAAATCTGCTACCGCGCCGAGGATTCGGCGGGAAATGTTTCGTTTCTCTTTTCTGACGCAATTGCAGGCCTTGATTTTACGGCTCCGGTGATTTCCTCGCTCGCCCTCTCTCCCAGTTCCGGGACGAGAAAAGTCGGCGATGAGATTGCGCTTACCATTACCGCTGATGCAGCGGGGTATATGCTCGGTTTTCTTTCAATAAACGGCGTGGCGACAACGAGCATGGTGGATGCGGGGGGCGGCAGATATTTTGCGACTACCACTGTTGCGGAAGGCAACACTGACCGCGTCGCCGGAGCCGTGCCTGTTTCCGCTGTTCTTGTTGATGCTGCGGGAAACAGGAATGCAACGAGCACTGCGGTCTTTGTGAATGCGCTCGCGATTGACGCGCATGCGCCGACACTTCTCTCCGCGCTCACCGTGAGTACCACAACCATTGACTTTATCTTTAGCGAAGACCTGGACGGAGCAACCGTTGCCAATGCGGATTTTGTTGTTGAGGGAGCAGCGCTTGCATCCCCTGACGCGTTTGAGGTCTCTCCCGGAATTGTGCGCGTTGCTCTTTTGTCTGCGCAGGGCACTGACGCAACGCCCCGGGTCAGCGTAACTGGAATGGTGCAGGACCTTGCCGGAAATGTCGCGCCGGTTGCGGGACCCATCATTGCGCGCGACGGAGTTCCGCCGGTTATCTCGGAAACCACTGCGGTTGCGGCATTTACGAATGATGCGACTCCGGATTATGCATTTACGGCAAGCGAAGCGGGAGCTATCGGATACGGCGGCGATTGCGCAAGCGCCACTGCGACCGCGACTTCTGGTCCGAATGCTCTTCTCTTTACCGCGCTCTCTGACGGATTGCACAGCAACTGCACGATCGCGGTTACCGACTTTGCGGGAAATGCGAGCAATCAGGTCTTGGTCTCTCCTTTCACCGTAGATACGATTGCTCCCTCGGTAACGGTCTCAACGGCCGCTCCAAATCCAACGCGCACTTCTCCGATTCCGTTTATTGCAACATTTTCCGAACCCGTCATTGGTTTTGAGAGCAGCGATATTTCCGTTTCGAACGGGACAGTCGGGAATTTCAGCGCCGCGAGCTCTGCGGTCTATACATTTGCGGTTACTCCGGCGAGCGATACCACAGTTACGGTGGGAGTCGCGAGCGAACAAGCCGCAGACAGCGCGGGGAACGGAAACAGCGCGGCGCAAGATGTCGCGCGCGCGTTTGACAGTACTCCGCCCGTTATCACGATTGCTCCGTACACTTCCGCGCAAACCAATCAGGATATTACGGTGAATGCTTCCGTGAATGAGGGAACGCTCAATGCTTCGTCGCGCCTTTTCACCGCGAACGGAAGCTTTGACTTTGTCGCAACGGACGCGGCAGGGAACAGCGCAACAAGCACGGTAACGATTGGGAACATTGATAAAGCCGCGCCGGTTATTGCCGCGCCTGCCGCGGTGACTGTTGAAGCAACATCAACTTCGGGCGCGCTCGGCATCTATACTTTGCCTTCTGCAATGGATGCGCTTGATGGGGCGGCTATTGTCTCGTGTGCGCCGCTTTCGGGAACCCGGTTTGCTTTGGGTGAGACAGAAGTTTCGTGCACCAGCGCGGACAGGGCCGGAAATATCGCGACGGCCACCTTCTTGGTGAATGTCGTTGATACGACAGCTCCCGCGATTGCGGTTCCGCAGGAGCAGACCTTTGAAGCAACCGCTCCTCTCACTCCTCTTGCGGCTCCGGTTCTTGTCCTTGCTTCCGCGACTGACGCCGTCTCCACGACGACTGTGTCGCTCACCTACTCGCCAACCTCGTTTCCGGTCGGTACAACGATCGTTACCTGGACTGCGCAGGACGGGGCGGGGAACAGGGCCACGGCAACCTCCTCCGTCAGAATTGTGGATACGACCGCGCCGGTCATCTCATTACCCGATACCGTAAGCGCGCCGGCAGAGAGTGCCGCAGGCGCAACAATAACCTACGCGCCGCCAACCGCGACTGACCTCGGAAGCGGGTCAGTCGGTGTGCTTTGCTCCCCGTCTTCCGGAGCGGTCTTTGCTCTCGGCACTACGACAGTCCTTTGCAGCGCGGTTGATGCAAAGCAAAACATCGCGACATCATCATTTGCCGTTGTGGTAATGAGAGAGATCTCTCTCGCGGGTACGGTTTCTGTAAATGCGGGGGCTCCGGATATTGTGGTGCGTTCCGGAACAGCGGCAACCTCAACGATTACGGTTCCAGCGGGAGTCGCCTCTTCGCGGCTTAATCTTGCGGCGCTTCTTGTCTCCGGCACGAGCACGCGGCAGGCGAGCATTGGCGGCGCGGTGATGGTCTCTGCTTTGACAACGAACGGCTCTATCTCGCTCGCGCTTCCTCCCGCTCTCTCCATTTCCGGCGGAAGTTCCTGGGACGGAGCATTTCTTTTGCCGCGCACTGCTGCTGCGAGCCCCACTCCTCCGACTCCATCTCCCGGAATGAGCGCCGCGGTCTCGCAAGTGATTGAAGTCGGCGGGGAGAATGCGGAACTTACGCTTTCCCGCGCCGCGCGCTTGCTTCTCCCCGGAGCCGCGGAGCTTCTTGTTGGCTCAACACGGAGCGGCTCTGCATTTACTCCGATTACGCAGGTCTGCGTTTCTGATGAGCAGAGCGCTGTGGACGCGCAACTGGGAATCGGAACTTCAGCCGCATGTAGGCTCCCGGTCGGAGCCGACCTTGCTGTATGGACGAATCATTTCACCTCGTTTGTCACTTACACGGAGAGTCCGCTTCCGTTGCCCCCGCCTTTCCTCGGCGGCAACGGTCCGATAATGGCTTCGTCTCCGCGCGGGGCAAGAAACTACGGCGTGCCGGTTTCCACTGCTGCTCCCTCACCGATTTCCATTTCGCTCCCGGAGATTTCCGCCGCTGCTCCTTTGTCAGGAGTCGTCGCTCCGGCTCCGTCTGCGGCGCGGGCGGCTGCTCCACCGTCCGTCTCTAAAACTGTGGCAACAGGGGGAGGGAGAGGGGGAGGAATTGCTCCTCTCGCGAAGGCAGCGGCGGGCGGATCGGAAGCGAGCAAAAAAGAAATTCTCTCCGCGACCTCATCTGAATTGCTCGCCGCTGGAGCGGCTTCGCTTGAGCCAGGAGGGGGAGCGTTTACCCGCATCAAAAAAGGGTGGAGCGCCTTTATCCAAAAAATCCGCGCTTTGCGAAGATAAAGGAACCGCAAGAAAAAACAATCCTCGGGTATCATCTGAATGATGACTCTGTATCCTTTGGACTTGCCGATATTTTCTTTCAGTCGTTGTAACCTTTGGCAACTTTTCTCTTGGTGATTTTGATTTCTTTTCCACTCAATTCTTTGAGAAATTTCTCACCCATTCGCGGAACAGGCCCATTTTCAAACCGGAGATATTCGTCACCGGTGATTGAACGGCCAAATTTTTCAAAGAAATCAAAATCAAGAAAATAGAGAAGCTTCATCAGTTTAAGCTTGCCCAAAGTGCCGTTTTGGATTTTCTTTGCAAAGAAAAGAACGGCGTTTTTGTATTTTTTCTGATTTATCCTTGCCATTGTTAATAGTATCTTATCATATAGCCATAAAAAGCTGAAAATTACGCGATGTTGACAGAAATACCGATATAGTGTACGCTTGTGTTAGATATTACTACGCTAAAGTACATTGAAATTACTTGCGAATTCGTCATAGCAGAAAATAGCTCAGGATATTGGGCCTTTTCCTGCTATGACGAAACCATGTTGGCCAAGTCCTCTAGCATTTGGTCTGAAAACTATGGCCCAAAACATGAGCCATTCCGAAAGGAAAATCATATGATTCGCAAGCATACTCGGTTCGTTAACCCGAACATCAGAAACTTACAAGAAGGTGTTGCGGCGCGAGCTCTGGCACTCGATGGCGGCTTAGGCTCGCTCGCCTTTCATGTCTCAATCTATCCCGAACGCTCTGTGATGGACATATTGGGACGACTTCAAAATCTCATACAAGGTCACAGCGAAGTTACTACTGAGATTGCCGCCGGCTTCCTTATGGCGAGTAAGTTCGCTTTTCGCACCGAGACTTCCATTAAAGTCATGCCCGATGACCGCCAGAAAGCTGTCCTGCATCCCGTGTCCGTTTCTCTGCGCTTTTTCAAGAAGGAAGAGCGGCAGGCGTTCTGTGTCATCGAGTGTATTCTCGATGAGGGGGGCAAAACTTACCGAATTATTGCAATCTCAGGCACAAATTTGGGCTTAATCGTGCAAAATTGCGTTAAGTAGATTGATGGTCAGTAAGGTTTAGCGATTCACAGGCTCGTGTCGAACCAGTTTCGACACGGGTTTTTTATGTTTTAGATTTATCCGCCACCTCGGCGGTTCTTTTTCAGTCCATTCTTATGTGCGCTCTCTCGTGCGAATCCCGTTAGAAGTTCACAGACATACATTTTAGATTGATTCAAGAAAACATCTCTCCAATATATCAGAAACCAAATCTATCCTTCTCTAACTTCTAACGGGACGAATGAGCGAATGTAGGCAAGGAGCGGAGTCGCTGTACAACAATCGGAAAAGGGGTGGATTATTTCATCTCCTTTGCCTTTTCGGCAATGATGGACGGTGTGCCGTTGCGCATGGAGAAGCGCCCCCTGACGGCAATGCACTGTTCGGGCGCAAAAAGATTTTTGAATTCTTGGTAGACGCGCGGAAAGACCACGACTTCAATCGCGGCAGTGAGGTCGGCGAGCCGCACAAACGCCATCACCTCGTTTCGTTTCGTGATAATCGGTTTTGCTTCTTCAATGATGCCGCCGGCCACGACTGTCATGCCGTCGCTAAACTCTTCTTTTATTTTGGCGAGCGTGAACTCGCGCTTCTCCAGGATATGACGGAATTTGTCCAGCGGATGTCCGGAGATATAGAGCCCCAGCAGTTCTTTTTCCCATGCAAGCTTTTCCTCCGTTGTCGCCGGCGGCGCATCCGCGAGCTTGAGCGCCGGAAGGGTTGCGGTGTCTGCCATCAGTCCAAAGAGCGAGTCCTGATTTGTCGGTCTCCGCGCGCTCTCCTTGTTGTAGTGAAGAAGCAGTTCGGTATTCGCGAGCATTGCTCCCCGTTCCCCGAACTCATCCAGCGCTCCGCTCTTCATCAACGCTTCCAGGGATTTTTTGTTGAGATTTTTGTCGGTAACTCGCTCCAGAAAGTCGGCGAGCGATTTGAATGGCCCGCCCTTCTTCCGTTCTGCAATAATGGAGTGCGCGATTCCTTCGCCGAAGTTCTTGATGGTCATGAGACCGAACCGAATACGGTCCGGCGAGCGTTCAGCGTCTCGTGGAATAGTCGTAGGCTGCGTAGAGCGGTTAGTTTCATCTTCGTTTTGGTTTGGTGAATTTGTGATTTGTTTGAGATTTGTCTGGCTTTGCCAGATCTCGCAAAGCGAGAGAATTTGTGTTTTGGAATTTTCCGCTTTTACTACGGTAAAACCGGAATAGCTCTCATTGATGGATGGCGGCAGTACCTCTATCCCTATTCTCGTGCATTCCGCGACTGTCTCTCCGATTTTTTCCACATCTCCCGAATCCGCGGTGAGCACCGCGGATAAGTAAATGGCGGGGAAGTTCGCCTTCATATAGGCGGTTTGGTATGCGACCTTGCCGTAGCTTGCGGCATGGGCTTTGTTAAAACCGTAGGCCGCGAAGGGCTCAATAAGCGTCCAGAGTTTCTCTGCTTTATCTTTTGCGAGTCCGTTTCTGATGAATCCGTCAATCAGTTTCTCTTTTTGCGCCTCCATCTCTGCGGGGATTTTTTTGCCCATTGCCTTGCGAAGCTTGTCCGCCTCGGGCCACGAATAGCCCGCAAGTTTTACCGCAATCTGCATCACATCGTCTTGATAGACAATAACGCCGTACGAATCCGCGAGAATCTCTTTCAGGCGCGGGTCAAGATATTGTATCAGCGCGGGTTTGTGCTTGCGCTCAATGTACTGCGGGATGGTCTCCATGGGACCGGGGCGGTAGAGCGCGACCATGGCGTTGATGTCAAGGATGCTGGTGGGGCGGAGCTCCTTTAAGTATCTCGTCATTCCCGCACCGTTTAGTTGGAAGAGTCCGCCGGTAATGCCCCGAGCGAGCATCTCAAAAGTTTTCTTGTCGTCCATTGGAATATTTTCTATGTCAATCGTTACTCCCTCAATCCGTTCGGCGAGCGCCACCGCATCCGCGAGAATCGCCAGATTTTTTATTCCGAGGAAATCAAATTTTAAGAGACCGACTCCGCCGTACTCATCGGAGATAGAATACATATCATACTGGGTGATGAGTTTTCCGCCCTTCGGGTCGCGCTGAAGCGGCGTGTATTCAATGAGGGGGCGGGGCGCAATGACCACCCCGGCGGCGTGAACGCTTAAGTGCCGCGCGCACCCTTCCATTTTCTTTGCAATTTCAATAATCGTCTTGGTGTCCGCGTCTTCCTTGTACAGCGCCGCGAGTTCAGGAACAATCTCCATGGCGTGCGCGAGGGACATGGGGAATCCCTGTGAGCCGAACGGGATGAGTTTGGCGATGCGGTCGCCGACCCCGTATTCAAATCCGAGGGCGCGCGCAATGTCGCGCACGCTTCCTCTCGCCATCATGGTCCCGAAAGTGCCGATCTGTGCGACCTTATCCTCCCCGTACTTCTTTTTGACATACTCAATGACTTCGTCGCGCCGGTTGTCCGCAAAATCCATGTCAATGTCCGGCGCAGACGGGCGCTCGGGGTTTAGGAATCGCTCAAACGGCAGCCGGTACAAAAGAGGGTCCACATTGGTGATGCCGGCAAGGTAGGTAACCAAGGAGCCGGCGACCGAGCCGCGAATAGTCGTGAGAATTCCGTGCTCGTGCGCAAACCGGAGCAGGTCTTGGACAACAAGAAAGTACGGCGCGTATCCCTTACCCTTGATAATTTTGAGTTCGTACTCAATGCGGGAGCGGAGCGCTTCGGTCTCGGGAATGTTGCGGCGCGCGATTCCTGCCTCCGCGAGGGTGCGCAATTCCTCGTCGGGCGTTTTTCCGTTTTTTGTTTCGCACGCCGGAAATATCCATCTTCCGAGCGTCAATTCCAGAGTGCAGAGATCTGCAATGCGCCGGCTTGCGCGGAGCGCGCCGGGCAAATCCTCAAAGCGGCGCTCCATCTCTTCCGGAGCGGGGAATGAAAGATCGCTTTCGTCCGCAGCGCGGTCCCCGGCTTCTCCCTGGGTGCTTACGAGGCGCATTGTTTCGCGCGCCCGTTTGTCTTCCGGCGCAAGGTAATAAATCTCTTGCGAAGCAACAAGCGGAACTCCCGTTCTTTTTGACAGGGTGATGATGTCGTCCATCCGCGCATCATGCCCGGGGATTTCCGGGTGCCGGCTTATTTCAAGACAGAATCCATCCTCCCCGAATTGTTTCCGATACCATGCGATTCGCTCGCTGACGGCTCCTTCGTCTTTTTGCGCAAGCAGAGCGAGAATATCCGAATTGAATGCGGGTGCGATCGCAATGAGCCCCTCGCCGTATCTTTCCAAAAGCGCGCGGTCAATGCGCGGTCGGTAATAGAATCCCTCCAGGTGCGCCGCAGTCGCAAGCCGAATGAGGTTCTGGTATCCGGTCTCGTTTTTCACGAGAAGAAGCAGCCGGTGCCGGCGATTGTCCACGCCTGCTTGCTTGTCGCTTCTGCCGCGGAGCGCCAGATAGGCATGCATGCCGAGAATGGGTTTTATTCCGGCTTTTTTGCACTCCTTGTAGAACTCAATGGCTCCATAGAGGTTGCCGTCATCGGTAAGGGCAAGCGCGGGGAGCCCGCATCTCTTCGCATACGCGACCAGTTCCGGGATTTTCGGGAGGGCATTGAGCAAACTGTAATGGCTATGGACATTGAGAGGAATGAAGTGAGGCATAGATCATCGCCACGGTGAACTTGCTAATAGAGGATAGTATACTATAATAGAGTAGATTAAAGTTGTAAGATTTAAGATTTAAGTAAAGACAATGATGAATTTGTTTTTCTTATTTTAATCTTAAATCTGTAATCTTAAATCTAAACATGCCCGATGTTCAATTCACTGACGAAGAATCGCTCCCCGCGAGCCGCTCCTCTCCGGGGAAGGGCGGGGCGCCTTCCGGTTTGACGGGTGTGATTATCAAGATAGGCTTGGCAAGGGACGCGCGGGGAGCATCGTTTGCTCTCGTCGGTATCGCGGCGCTCGTTGCGGCAGTGGCAGCCGGAGTATTTTTTTCCGCACTTTCGTAGTCCGTTCCGTCTGCTGCGGACGCCGATAGTAAAAGGTAAGAGCCGCACCGCGGGGGTTTTTTTGATTTATCGTTACTCGTCCGTTGCCGCGGCAAGTTCATGAAAGACCGTTGTAGTCACCTGATTGGCATTGACGAGGTTGGACGCGGTCCCCTTGCCGGACCGCTCTGTGTCGGAGCGTGCGCGGTGCGGAAAGGCGCATACCGGGGCGTGCGCGCCCTTTTTCTTGGGGTCAAGGATTGCAAGAAGCTTTCCCTGCAGGCGCGTGAGGAGTGGTATCGGCGCATCAGGTCCGCCAAGGCGGACGGCGCTCTCCGCACCGCAACTGCTTTTGTCGGCGAAAAGGAGATTGACGCGCGCGGCCTTTCGCGCGCGCTCGAAACCGCTCTCTGCCGCGCGCTCCGGCGGCTCGGATTTTCTCCGCCGCATTGCCGCGTGCTTTTGGACGGAGGACTCCGGGCGCCGCGCGCGTTTTTGTTTCAGAAGACGATTATCCGCGGAGACGAGAAAGAACCTCTGATCGCTCTCGCCTCCATTGTCGCGAAAGTGCGGCGCGACCGTCACATGATTCGTCTTGCCAAACATTTTCCTGCGTACGGGTTTGAGCGGCACAAAGGGTATGGGACGAAGCAGCACTATGAAGCGCTGCGGAAGCATGGGGCGTGCGAGATACACCGGAGAAGTTTTCTGAAAAACTTCGTGAATCAATAAAACACAAAGCACAGTCCATCCACCCTTCGGGGGATCTCCCGAAGGGAGACAAAAACCCAAGCAAAGCACAGATGCACAAAGCAGAAAAAGCCGTCACTGGTTTTGTTTGGAAAGTCCTGTTCTTTCGAGTCTTGTTTGGTTTTTTGGGATGTTTGAAATGTTTGTGTTTTCCCAATAGATATGTATACTATTGGGCTATGGTCGTCCGCATGCGCGCAACCCGTTCTCACCGCAATAATCGGCGCTCTCATTTTGCGCTCGCGGTGCCGCGCGTCTCCCGGTGCGAGAAATGCGGCAAATTCCGCCTTTCCCATACGGCCTGCCCATACTGTGGGGTCTATCGAAGCCGCGTTCTTCTGGACCTACAGGCGAGGATAGACCGGAAACTCAAGAAACGCGCGGAGAAAGAGAAAACGGGCGGGAGATAAAGCACAAAACACAATACATCCACCCTTCGGGGGTCTCCCGAAGGGAGACAAAAACCCAAACAAAACACAACGTTCCAAAGTGCAAAAATGCGAACACGGAGTATTGTTTGAAGAGTCTGTATTTTGTGATTTGTTTGGAATTTGTCTGGCTTTGCCAGATCTCGCAAAGCGAGAGAAATTGTGATTTGGGATTTGCCATTCCTATGGCCAATAGGCACCTTGCAAGGTCAATCGTACTCCAAACCCTCTATGAGTGGGATTTTCGCAATCGCTCCGAAAAAGAAGCGGAAGCGATTTTGGAGCGTAATATCGCGGAGTTCGCGCCGGGACTCACTGACTCTGCGTTTCTCCGGCATCTCCTTTTAAACTTCTTTGCAAAGCGCGGAGCCGTGGATTCTATTATTGTGAAGGCAGCGCCGGACTGGCCGCTCCCAAAAATCGGAACCGTGGACCGCAATGTGCTTCGGCTCGGGCTGTACGAGCTTCTCTTTGCGGATAAAGACGAAGTTCCGGCAAAAGTTGCGATTAACGAAGCAATAGAACTCGCAAAAACCTTTGGAGGAGAGCGGAGCGGCAAGTTCGTGAACGGAGTTCTCGGTTCCGTCTACAAGGAGCTCGGGGAGCCAGGCAAGGACGCTCCGACGCGGAAAAGGAAAGTTGAAGTGCCGTTTGAGAAGATGCCGATACAGAGTTTGGTCGGAGCTGTGGTGTACGCAAGGGATAAGGGAGACATTTATCTTGCGCTTGTGCATGACATTTTTGGGCACTGGACTCTCTCCAAGGGCAAGCTCTTGCCGGACGAGGATGTGAAGGTGGGGGCGGTGCGGAAGATAAAAGAGGAAATCGGAGCGGCGGTTACTCTGAAAGATGAGTTGGGCAGGAACGAATATGTCGCGTCAGACCCGGAACTCGGAAAAATCCGCAAACAGGTGTACTATTTTTTGGCAGAGGCGGATTTTAAGCCGCTCATACTTGAGAAGACCGGCGGTTTGGACGACGCGAAGTGGTTTCGTCTCAAAGACATTGTGGAGTTGAACTTCTACGAGGATATACTGCCGATTGTGACGAAGGCAATTAATCTATTACTAAAGAAGTAAAAAGTAAATCACAAATTACAAGCACCAAATTACAAACAAATCCCAAATTCAAAACTTCAAACATGAGTTGCCACTTTTTGGTTTTGAATATTTGAATTTCGATATTGTTTGTGGTTTGTCTGGCTTTGCCAGATCTCGCAAGGCGAGAGAATTTGTGATTTGGAATTTGCAAACTCATATGCAAACAGATTTCAGCGATTTTGAGAAGAAAGTCGGTATTACATTTAAGGATAAAGAGTTACTAATAACCGCTTTCACTCACCGCTCGTACCTCAATGAAAACCGGCGCGGGAAGATGGAGCATAACGAGCGGCTGGAATTTTTAGGCGATGCGGTCTTGGAGCTTATTGTGACGGAATATCTCTTTGAGAAATATCCGGATAAGCCCGAGGGAGATCTGACCTCGTACCGTTCAGCGCTGGTGAACGCGAACACTCTCTCCCGCGTTGCGGAAGGACTCGGTATGAATGATTATCTTCTCCTCTCGCGCGGAGAGGCGAAGGACACGGGGCGCGCGCGGCAGGTCATTTTGGCGAATACGATTGAAGCGTTTATCGGAGCGCTCTATCGAGACCGCGGGTATGAAGCGGCTCGGGCGTTTGTATCCCGCGTGCTTTTTCCCCTGACCGATGAGATTGTCACACAGCGCATCTGGCTTGACGCCAAAAGCCATTTTCAGGAAAAAGCGCAGGAGATTGTCGGCGTGACGCCCTCGTATGAGACCGTCAACGAGAGCGGTCCTGACCACGATAAGCATTTTACGGTCGCGGTTTTTCTCGGCCGAGAAAAAGTGGCGGAAGGGGAGGGCAAATCAAAACAAGAAGCCGAACAAGCCGCGGCTGCGGCGGCGCTCGCCGCCCGGGGGTGGAAATAGCGCAGAAACAAAAACCCACAACGCTCTGCGTTGTGGGTGATGAAACTGACAAAATTTATGATGGGCTTTGATACTTGGACAGATTTTCCAAGATCGCAGCCGCATTCTGCATATCTGCGTCTCCTAAAATCGGTTGCAAGTCCGAAATGGATTTGTCAATCTTTTTGAGGTCATCCTCAAGTTGCATTTTGCGCAACTCCAGTTCATAAGCGGAGTTCCGCGCTGTTTGGTACTTTTCCGCCTTTTCGCGCACGATACGCAAAGCGCCAAGCAATCCTTCTTCTGTTGGCGACGGTGGAGATGGCTGAACAGGTGTGACGGCGCTCAAATCACTCAAATCAAACGCGGCGACTGCGGCACTCGTTATGGAGTAAAAGACTGTGTTATTTCTTTTATACTCCCGATGGAGCCAACCTTTTTTCATCCACGCACTGATGACTGGGCCAACACCCTTCGCCTCAAAATCAGCAATCCCCACTGTAATGATTTCTGTTATATCCCTTGAACTTATCCGAGTGTCGACAAGTTTACGCATCATTCCTTGAAACACGGCTTTCGCCCGTTCAAAACTGCTGATGCCGCGTGCTGTTTTCTTCTTTACCTCCACTGCCGGTGCCGGCTTTAGTTGCGAAGTTTCAAGTGGCGGCATTGCTTCTACCAACACCGTACTCACGGAACCGAGCGGCGGAGCCGTCTCGTCTTCTCGTTCTCGATTTGGACAGGGCTCGTTTTCCGGATTATACCACGAGATACCGGTAATCGCCTGCAATTCCTGATTGATGAGCGAGCCGGCGATGGCGTTGCCGTCGTCTTTTTTTCCTGCTATGTCGCCTAAGTAGCAATACTCAGGCGAACATTGGCACTTGACACGAACTGAAGCAAAGAACTGACCGAGGCCAACTACCTTCACTGCCATACGTTCGGTGTGCATCCCCTGGATTTTCCGCTTGATGCAGACCGTGAATTTGCCGATGAGAGGAGTGCGCTCCAGAACTTGCCACAACGGCTCAAGAGCGTTTACATTGACATCGCTCAAATTGGAAACCACGTTAAGGGTAATGTCCCGTAATGATGATTCAAAGAACTTTTTTGTTTCTTTCATATTATCTTTCTGTCTATACACAAGTTATTCCTCTATGAGAATAACATATACATCTATATTTGTATACTTGTAAAGTTTTTGCGATTATTCAGTACTTGGCTGGATGGGCTGCCTTGACACCAAAATTGCCCATGGTAATGTATCTACCATTAAAAACATTCCTAATAGCCCCGTGAATCCGGGACATTAATGTATGACAAAAGTACAAAGCGAGGTGGTTCTTATCTGCAAGCCGAAACAGGTCGTTAAACGTTTACTCTCTGTGCTTCCGGAGCGCGCGCGTGTTGTGCTCATCGGTCGCTTCGGTTTAGGAAGCGAGACGAAGCGGCTGACCCTTGAGGCAATCGGGAAGCGGTATGGAATTACCCGTGAACGGGTGCGCCAGATAGAAAACTACGCGCTTGGAAGCATCAGGAAATCGGACGCGTACCAGAAGGAGAAAGGGGCGTTTGCGGAGTTGGAGCAGGCAATTCATACTCTCGGAGGCATTGTCGCCGAGGAGGAGCTTCTCCGGCACCTCTCTGGAGGGGGGGGCAATCATAATCAAGTCCATTTTCTTCTTGTGGTAGGCGAGGCGTTCAAGAAAGAGCGCGAGAGCGAGCACTTTAAGCATCGCTGGTACATTGACGAGAATCTCGCGCGGAAGGTGCATGAGGCGCTTCTGAAACTGTACAAGAATCTCACGGATAAAGACCTGGTGAGCGAACTGGATATCATTGCGCAGTTTCTCACGCATGTGGAGGATGTGGCTGACCATCTGAAGCAAGAGTCCGTTGTCCGGCGCTGGCTCAATCTCTCCAAGGGGCTCGGAAAGAACGCGCTCGGCGAATGGGGACTCGCGACTTCTCCGAACATCCGCGCCAAAGGTATGCGCGATTATGCGTTTCTCGTTTTGCGCAAACACGGTTCCCCGATTCATTTTAAGGATGTTGCGAAGTCCATTGAGAAGCTTTTCGGCAAGAAAGCGCATGTCGCGACCACGCACAATGAGCTTATCAAGGACCCGCGTTTTGTACTGGTGGGGAGAGGACTCTATGCGCTCGCGGAGTGGGGATATATGTCCGGCGTGGTGAAAGATGTCATCAGAAAGATTTTGGAAAAGAACGGGCCCCTCACGCGGCAAGAGATTGTGGAGAAGGTCTTGAAAGAGCGCTATGTCAAAGAAAATACCATTGTGGTCAATCTGCAGAATCCTAAATACTTTAAGAAGAACAAAGAGGGACGGTATAGTGTGGTACTATAGATGTGAAATGAGCGGCTAAAGCAAAAACTCCTTTTCAGGAGTTTTTGTTCGCCCGATCATTCCGCCGCGCGGAATGATGTAGGGGTTTTTTGTTTTCTGTTATACTATATGCGCCGAACAGAGTCGGAATTATTCCGCGTCGGTTCCCTGCCTGCGGCAGGCAGGCTGGTTCTTATTCCGCGTCTGTTCAGTGGTTTTCTATGTTCCATCACCTCACCCATTCCTTTATAGAGACCCTTGAGGATTTTGCGGATATTCTCTGGGAGATTTTTGTTCCGCCGAGAGACAAGCACGAGCGGCTGGCGTTTCTTATCCTGTGGATTTCTGCTGTCGTCTGCGCGCTCGCGCTGTGGTTTTCCTTGCGGGAGAGCGGCATCGCGCCGCTTCTGGAACTTGCGCAAAAAGCAGGAGCGTTTCTCTATCGCACCTTTCCCCTCTGGCTTCCGTTTCTGCTCTTTCGCTCTCTTTTGGAATACTGGATGAATTATATCCGCGCGGATTTCCTTTCAAAGAATCCGCCGGTGCTTTTGGAGATTCGGATTCCGCGCGAGATAGAAAAGACGCCGAAATCAATGGAGCTTCTCTTTATGGCGCTCTGGGAGACCGGAAGCGTGGAGTACAACGAAACCTATTGGGAAGGCAAAGTGAGGCCCTGGTGGTCATTTGAGATTGCGTCCTTCGGCGGCGATGTCCATTTTTATGTCTGGACCCTACCGAAGTATCGTAATGTCTTGGAGTCGCAAATCTACGCCCAGTATCCCACCGTGGAGGTTGTAGAGGCAGAGGACTATGCGAAGAAAAAAGTTTTTAACCCTCCGCAGAATTTTATGTGGGGAACTTATTTTGTCTTCCAAAAGCCGGATGCATACCCCATTATGACCTATGTGGATTACGGGTTAGACAAGGAGACCGAGGAGGAGTACAAGGTGGACCCGCTTTCTACTTCTCTTGAATACATGGGTTCTATCAAAAAAGGCGAGGAGATGTGGCTCCAGATACTCGCGCAGGCATACAGGCCATTTCGCCTCATTGAGGGTAAGTTGTTTCCGGACCGGAATCTGACAAAAGAAGCGGAAGAAGAGATTAACAAAATTATGCGGCGCGACCCGGAATCAAAAAGCACGCGGCAGTTTACCGAGATTGGGTACCCGGTTGTTCCGACTCTCACGGAGTGGGAGAAGAAACAAATAGAAGCGATTGAGAGGAGTATCAATAAACGGATGTTTCGTTGTGCCATCCGCGCCTGCTACCACGCCGAGAGGAAAGTCCTGCACCTCGCCGATAATGAATTCTTTCAGCTCATCGGTTCTAGCGTTTCTGGCATGATGGGTCTCATACGAAAACCTTTCAACAGCAATCTCCTTAACGGTTTCAAGCTCGGCTGGTACACGGACATCAGCGACCCGGTGAAGGACTTTCTTTTTCTTTTCGGGCTCCGAATGTGGGGGATACATACTTTTCTTCCTCGATACGCGAAGAAAATGCTTGACGCATACCGAAAGCGCTCGTTTTTCTACCTGCCGTACCGCAACTGGAAGTCAAAGCCGCTCATTCTCACGGTAGAGGAACTGGCGACGATGTACCACTTCCCGGGCAAGGTCGTTACTACGCCGACATTCGGGCGAATTCCGTCAAAGAAAGTGGAGGCGCCGCCGAATCTTCCTGTATAGTGCTCGTGGCGCCTTGCTCCGCCAATACTTTTTTGCGCTCGCCTCTCTATGACTTATTTGGCTAAAACACAAAGCACAGTCCATCCACCCTTCGGGGGATCTCCCGAAGGGAGACAAAAATCCAAACAAAGCGCAAACTAATCAAAACACAAAACTGTTCTTCGTTTGTAAAGTTTGTGAACTGTGCTTTGTTTGGGTTTTTGAAAATTTGTGCTTTGCGTCTTTTTCTTGTTATGGAAGAATCCTTTTTCTACAGCCAATTCCGCCAAAGGAGAGGCGCGCGATATCTTCTCGGCGCTGCGGTTTTCGCGATGGGTATCGCCATTATCGTTGTCTATACTGCTTGGTGGCGCGCGCCGCGGGAGTTTCCCCCTGATTTTCTTTTCACGGTTGCGGAGGGAGCGACATTATCCAAGACCGCGGAGCGTCTGGCGGAGCAGGGAATCATCCGTTCTCGGTTTTGGTTCAAGGCGATAAGCACTGTTTTTGGCGGTACGCGAGGATTGAAAGCCGGGGACTACTTTTTTGATACGGCGCTTTCGCTTCCGCAGATTGCGTGGCGACTGACTCACACCGCATCCTCTCTGAAGCAAGTAAGCGTAACGATTCCCGAGGGTTTTAATAATCGTGAAGTTGCCGCGCGTCTTGCTGAAAAACTTTCCCGGTTTAATGCCGCGCAATTTAGGCGCGAAGCCAAAGAGAAAGAGGGATATTTGTTCCCCGATACCTACCGATTTGCGCCGAATGAAAAACCAGACCGGATTATTGCCGCAATGGAAGAAAACTTCACTCGGCGGGTAGAAACACTTGAGCGCGAGCTCGCGGCTTTCGGTCGGCCACTTTCTGATGTCGTTATTATGGCCTCACTCCTTGAAGAAGAAGCGCGGACTGAAGAAACGCGGCGAAAGGTCTCTGGGATTCTCTGGAAGCGGCTGGACGCAGGGATGCCCCTTCAAGTTGACGGCGTGTTCCCGTATATCTTCGAGGGGAGACCGTATGATTTAACTGATGGTGACTTGTTGGTGGACTCGCCGTACAACACCTATAAATACGCGGGGCTCCCCCCCACTCCTATCTCAAACCCGGGTTTGGATGCTATCCGTGCCGCGATTACCCCCATCGCCACGCCGTATTGGTATTATCTCTCTGACCGCGAAGGGGAGATGCACTATGCGGTTACCCACGATGAACATCTTGTTAACCGCGCCCGCTTCCTCACCCGTTAAACTTTCTACCACATGACACCACCTCTGCTTTCCTCAACATCTTCCTTAACATCTTCTTCAATATCTTCCTCAACATCCTATGCTGAATCTTCCCATTTTTTCCGATGTTAAAATAGTTTGCGGTCGCAATCTATTTTAACACCGAGATTGGGGACCGCGGGTGGGAGTGAGAAAAGAAAAAGGCGACAGGGTTGTGTCGCCAAAGCCTATACCTGAACTGAACTATTTCCCCCCTTTTTTCCTGTCCGGTAAGTAGACAGCATTTAGCGCTTGGCTAATTTCAGCCATCAAATTCTCGCTCACCTGGACAATTCCATAATTCAATATCCTCCGAAGCCGAGGGCGTACGGTCTCCGGCATAGCATTGGCCAGTACTACCGTATTAACTGCCCACCTCACTTTTCCTTCCACCTCTTCTTCAATCACCTTGGGGTCCAGATTCATGCTCCTACATAGAGTATCAAATTCTTCCAGTGTTTTTAATCGAAGCCTGCCGATGTGAGGGACTGAAATGTCAAAAATCATAACTTCCTTATTTTTGTTTCCTTGTGCAAATCAGAAGAAATAGTAGAGTGTTTGTATCCTTATGTCAAATTCAGCTAAAAAAGTGTTTGTTGGACTGTCGGGCGGAGTGGATTCCTCTGTTTCAGCGGCGTTACTCAAGAAAGCCGGCTACAAAGTTACCGGCGTGTTTATACATGTCTGGAATCCGGCATCCGAACAAGGTCCGACCTTTTTCCCGATTCAAGGTCGGACCTTGTTCGGATTGTGTGAAGCTGCGGATGACCGCCTGGACGCGATGCGGGTCTGCGCGAAGTTGAACATTCCTTTCGTTGAACTCAACCTTGAAAAAGAATACAAGAAAGAAGTCGTGGACTACATGATTCGCGAGTACCGGGCGGGGAAGACCCCCAACCCGGATGTGTTCTGCAACCGTTTCATAAAGTTTGGCGGGTTTTACAAATGGGCGCTCGCAAACGGCGCTGATTTTATTGCCACCGGTCATTATGCGCGAATTGAGGAAGCACAAAGCACAGTACACAAAGACCAAACAAAACACAAAACACAGGATCCCAAACTAAACGTTAAACGCTATACGCTAAACGTTGGTTCTGATCCGAATAAGGACCAAAGTTACTTTCTCTGGCAAATCAGGAAAGAACAACTCCCGTATATTCTATTTCCGGTGGGTGGTATGAAGAAGCCGGCCGTGCGAAAACTCGCAAAGAAATTCGGACTCATCACTGCGGACAAGAAAGACAGTCAAGGTCTCTGCTTTGTCGGCAAGGTGGATATGAAAGAGTTTTTGTCGCACTACATCAAACCCAAGCGAGGAGACATACTCCTTGCCGCAGATGAACGCGGATTGAAACGCGGATTAACGCGGATGAAGAAAGTCGGCGAACATAACGGCGCAGTTTTCTATACGATTGGCGAACGCATCGGCGATTTTACAAGGTCGGACCTTGTGTCGGGAAAAAGGTCCGACCTTGTACCGGGACCGTATTACATTGTGGCAAAAGATGTAAAAAGAAACACCTTCACCGTTTCCCCGAAGTCCCCCGACGGAACTCTTGGCGGAGCCGCTACCAGAGTTGCAATTAAGGACTGCAACTGGCTCACTAAACCTATTCCCGGAAAAACCTACCAGGCGCGAATCCGCTATCGACAGCCCCTTCAAAGTTGCCACATAGCGAATACCTACGGCCGTAAGTATTCGCTACTTTTTGAAGAGCCGCAAGTTGCCGCTCCCGGGCAGTCACTCGTGCTCTATGACGGCGAAGTTTGTCTCGGGGGTGGGATTATTGAGTGAATGGGGCAAACACAAGCAAGCCGCACAATTTCTCTCCCGGTAGAATAATAATGCGGTCGCATTATTATTCTACATGCGTGATTCTCTTTGGTTTCTATGCTGATGCATTTCCCATTTTTTGAATGCGGTATATACTTACTGCATGGAAACTGGGGAAATCTCTGTTGTAAAAGCCGACGGAACAAAAGAGCCGTTTGACCGCGGAAAATTGCTTCGCTCGCTTCTGAATGCTCGCGCCTCTGATGAGGTTGCGCAGAAAGTTATTGCGCATATTGAGAAGGAACTGGTCAGCGGAATGAAGACCGAGGATATTTATCAGCATGCGTTTGAGTATCTCCGGGACATCGGCAAGTCCTTGGCGGCGCGCTATTCCTTACGCCGCTCGCTTCTGGAGCTCGGACCCACTGGTTTTCCGTTTGAAAGGATTGTCGCGGAGATTTACAAGCGGAAAGGGTTTGAGACGGTTCTTGACCAGACGGTTCAGGGGAAATGCACGAGCCATGAGGTGGATGTGGTCGCGTGGAACGCGGGTGCGCTTATTATGGTAGAAGCAAAGTTCCACCACGAACTCACGCTCAAGACAGAGGTAAAAGCCGCCCTGTATATCAAGGCGCGCTACGACGACCTGCGCGAGATGCCGTTTTCATTTGGCGGAGCAGCGCGCCGCCTGTCGGAGTTTCTGCTTGTTACCAACACGAAGTTCACGGAAAAAGCGATTCAGTATTCCGAATGTTCCGGCGTGCGGCTCATTGGATGGAACTACCCGCGGACAGCGAACCTGCATCATATTATTGATGAGACCGGCGTGCATCCGATTACCTGTCTTACGACGCTTTCCGGCGGGCAGAAAAAGCAGCTGCTTGAACAGGGCGTAGTGCTCTGTGAGAATATCCGCGCACTGAAGCCAGTTCTGACATCGCTCGGTTTAAGCGAAGATGAACAACTCGCGGTTGCCAACGAAAGCGCGCAGCTTTGTTCGGTCTGAAAATAATGACCGCGCACCGAGATACAATAACCAAACAAACTCCAATCACCAATGTCCCATAAGTGCCTTTTTGAGATTTGGATTTTGATTATTGTTTGGAACTTGTTTCTTGGTTATTGATTATTTACGCAAAATGTCAGAGTATTACAAGCCTCACCGCAAGGCGGATTGGAACTATGGCGGGCCGAACTGGAAGCTCTCCCGTTCCAAGATAGATTTGTTTTTGGAGTGCCCTCGTTGTTTCTATGTGGACAATCGTCTTGGCGTGGCGCGGCCTCCGGGATTTCCCTTCGCACTAAACAGTGCCGTGGATAAGCTTCTCAAAAAAGAGTTTGACGCGCACCGCGCCAAAAAGACGACGCACCCCCTCATGAAAAAGTACGGCATTGACGCCGTGCCGCTCCAGCACGCGAAACTGGAGGAGTGGCGCGACTCGCTCCGCGCAGGTGTCAGTTTCCGGCATCCGGCGACTGGTTTTCTCGTCCGCGGGGGCGTGGATGATGTCTGGGTTCGTCCGAACGGCGAGCTTATCGTCGTGGATTACAAAGCGACCGCGAAAGATGGCGAAGTGAATTTGGACGCAGAGTGGCAGGATGGTTACAAGCGGCAGATGGAGGTGTATCAGTGGCTCTTCCGTCAGAACGGCTTTCGGGTTTCCGATACAGGATACTTCGTGTATGTGAACGGCAAGACAGACCGGGAAGCGTTTGACGCGAAGTTGGAGTTTGATGTTTCTATCATTCCTTATGTTGGCAAAACAGATTGGGTTGAGCCGACGCTCTGTGACATTAAGAAGTGTCTGGACTCGCCCGAGATTCCCGCTCCTGCTGAACATTGCGATTTTTGCTCGTATCGCAAAGCCGCCGCAGAGGTTTCTGCGAAAGAAGTTTTACATGAAAGGGCTGGGAGAAACATATCAAATGAAAAAGCAACTCTCTTTTAGAAAAAGAGTTCTCGCGGTTGTAGCAAAAATTCCAAAAGGGAATGTTCTCACCTATGCAGAAGTAGCGCGGCGCGTGGATTCCCCGCGCGCCGCCCGCGCCGTCGGCGCAGTTCTCAAAGGGAACTTCAACCCCGCCATTCCCTGCCACCGCGTCATCCGCTCCGATGGTCGCCTCGGCGGCTATAACCGCGGCGCGGCGCAAAAAGAGAAACTCATTGAGCGCGAGAGGCGCGAATGCCGCGAACGCGCTGTACCATAGTGAGCCGCCGTATATTCCTACATTCCTAGGAATGTAGGAGTATCCAAAATCGAGTATGCGGGTATAATATAGTTATGATGAAAAAGCCGAGAGAGTTGGAGCGGATATTGAAAGGATGCGCAAACCATCGGCGCGTTCAGATTCTTGCGTTGCTTGCAAAAGAGCCGGAACTGACTCTTGACCAAATCGCTGCCGCTCTTGACATTGACTTTCGGATTGCCTCGGAGCATATCCGTCGTATGAGCGCCGGCGGACTTGTCCTCAAACATTACGAGGGACGCTCGGTGCATCACAAACTGACATCTCGCGCTATAAACATTCTTACATTCCTAGGAAAGTTGGAATAACAGATTCTATGCGGAGTCAAGATGAATTAGTGCGGCATTTGAAAGAGGATATTCGGGTGCTCACCAATCCCCGATTGGAAATGGCGCTCCAAGCGGTTGACCGCGCGGATTTTGTGCCGCCGGAACTGAAGGATGAAGCGTACGAGGACTACGCGCTCCCGATTGGGTCTGGCGCCACCATCTCCCAGCCGACGACCGTTGCGTTTATGCTGGAGAAATTAGATGTGCGCCCCGGGCAAAAAGTGTTAGATGTGGGAAGCGGCTCCGGTTGGACCACGGCGCTTCTCGCGCATCTTGTCGGAACAAGTGGAAAAGTCATCGGGCTTGAGATTATTCCGGAACTTGCAGCGATGGGACAGCAAAATCTTGCGAAGTATCATTCCTACATTCCTAGGAATGTAGGAATATCGGCACACGCTCAGATTCAACAGACAACAAGAGGAGTCATCGGGCTTGCGGAAGAGGCGCCGTTTGATCGGATTTTGGTCTCGGCGGCGGCGAGAAAAGTTCCAAAAGAACTTATCGCGCAGTTAAAGCCGGACGGCGTCTTGGTCATTCCGGTCGGTGCTCAAAATGAGATTCAGAAACTTGTCCGGATTCACAAAAAATCTGACCTGTCTGCGTGCAACGCACAGGCAGGCAACACTTTGGAGACCGAAGAATATCCCGGGTTTGTGTTTGTGCCGCTTCGTTAAGGGAGTAGAACTCATCCCAAAACTTATCGCAATCCCCGCCTGCGCCGACCTGCGCTTCGCCGATGGCTTCGGCAGGCGAGAGCGGTTTCGGCGGGCAGGCAAAGCCGCGCCGGATTCGGTAAAAAACGGCGCAGACGAGGGAGGTGTACCGAGGTACTCAGACCGAGGATAAGCCGTTTTTTACAATTTTGCAAGAAACGCATCCATGTGTTATCCTGCACCAAGCAAAAGTAACCTAAGACATCATGAATACCATTACCATTTTCGCTCTTTGCAGTATTCTCAGCTATACGATAAGCTCGCTCATTGACAAAAAACTGGCGACAATTCCGGGCCAGGGAACGCGATTTTCAGCCGCGCTCTATAAGCTACCAGTGACATCGCTCATCTTTTCCCCCTTTATTTTTCTCTCATGGAGAGCAACCATTGTTAACAGCGATTTCCTCATTGCAGCAGTGCTACTTGGTAGCTTGCTTGCACTTTCATTTGAGTTATATTTTCGCGGATTGAGCATTGGGCAGGCAAGCGTTCTATTTCCACTTATTTTGAGCGCCAATGTGGTGCTCATCTCTATAATCGCAGCTCCGTTGTTTAAGGAAACTTTCAGTTTTCTTAGAATCTTTGGCATACTTGGAGTTATAGGTGGAAATATACTACTCGTTCGGTCAGTTATGGAAGATAAGTGGGGTTCTTTGTCTTCCATATGGACTCACGCCAAAAAGAGCGGGCTTGTCTACTTCGTTGGATTGGTTATCCTTGCTCCTAGCGAACCACTTTTGACAAAATTCTTTTCATTTACCATAGAGGAAGGATTCGCACTTACTGGATGGACCTATATTTTTGCCGTGTTAACGCTTATTCTTCTCAACTGCCAGAATCTTGCCAGGGGAATAACGGAATATCTCAGCATCTGGAAATTATTTCTTAAAAGTTGGTACCTGCTAGTTTTCGGCGCGTTCACTGGACTTCTCGGAAAATGGTTTCTGTATGTCGCTCTTCTCAAGGGGGGAGACGCATCCTATGTATTCCCTCTAATTGAGGGAGGGGAACTGCCAATCTTGACGATTGCCGCGGTTATTATCTTTCGGGAAAAAATGCCGTGGCAAAAAGGCGTGGCGATTGTGGTCTTGTTTCTCTCAGTAACGGCAATTGCTTTCTCGCTTAACTGAAATACCGAAGGTCTGAAGAGGGTGCGGCGCACTCTCTTTTTTATTGGCTGAAAATGCGATAGGATAGTGTGTATGACTGTCGCTGAAGTCCGAGAGAAATATCTTAAGTTTTTTGAGGCGAGAGGACACAAAATTATCCCGAGCGCTTCGCTCGTGCCCGAGAATGACCCGTCGGTGCTCTTCACGACGGCGGGGATGCAACCTCTTGTGCCGTATCTTTTGGGTCAACCGCATCCGGCGGGGAAGCGGCTTGTGAACATACAAAAATGTTTCCGGACAATAGACATTGACGAGG
>CAYJWA010000006.1:0-3908 GCA_964373775.1 uncultured Candidatus Saccharibacteria bacterium
TTATCCACAGGGAGTTCCCTAACCTTTTCCGCGCAGTGAGGGCGGGGCAAGGAAAAGAATCTTGTCGCCGTCAAAAATCCCGTCCGTCCAGACGAGGGCGCGGCAGAAGAGAGGTATGGGGGTCATCCTTTCGGGAGATCTCCCGTAGGGAGAGAATTCCGCAGCACCCGAGCGTTCCGCCGGAGCCCCGCACCAGAGCCGCAGCACCAAAGCGAAGCTCGGTGCTGGGCACAGCAAGCTCGGTGCGGGATAAACTCCGCGGAGGCGGTCATTCTTCGAAAAAAGTTCGCGCAAAGTGTATAATTACAGCATAACACTTGAATCGGTTTTATTGAGCCCCTGCTTGTTCAACGACTTTTCCACTCTTTCTCCTGCCGAACCAGAAGTTCTGCGGCGCGAGAGGGTTCTGCGAGCAATGCGGCAACCGCGCGCTCCATACGGACTGCTTGCGAGCCCTTGATGAGCACGACATCTCCCTGCCGCACGATTTCTGCAGTCTTCTCCCCTGCCCCGCGGCTGTCGCGGCATTGTATAATATTCTCTGGATTCATTCCGGCTTCCCGCGCTCCCTCGGCAAAGCCCGCGCCAAGCGCGCCGACTGTGCACAACAAAACAGAAGAAGAAGCGGCGAGCGCGCCGCCTTTTTTGTGCTCCGCTTCCGCGTATTCTCCCAGTTCCCGCATGTCCCCGAGCACCGCAATTTTGCGCCCCGCTACGGTGAGAGAGCCGAGCGCGGAGAGCGCTTCGGCAAGAGCGACCGGCGAAGAATTATATGAATCGTCAATAATGAGAGAGCCGTTTATTCCGGCAAGCAATCGCATCCTGCCGCGCGGCGGCTCAAAGAGAGAAAGTTGCTCTGCCGCCTTTACTAGATTCAATCCCTCGCCAAAGCAGACCGCAAGTGCCGCAAGAAACGGCTGCATCTGGTGCGCGCCGAGCACTCCGGAAACCGAGAGCGGAAGCGATGTCCCGCCGACTTGAACCCGAAACACTATCCCGTCCGGAAACCCATCTCCGCCATAGCGCACCGCATAGTGGGAACCGCGTACCTCTGCTCTTTCCGTGGTCCCGAAACAAACCACGCGCTTCCCTGTCTGCCGTGTCGGCACGGGCAGGCCGCGCGCTCCCTCCGAAAGAGCCGCAATATCCCTGTCATCGCTTCCGAGAACCAGAAGCCCGCTGTCCTTGAGAGATTGCGCGAGCGCTGACTTCTCTTTGAGAAGCGATGAAACCGAGGGAAAAAACTCAATGTGCACCGGCACTTCCGCAAAGCGGGTAATCACCGCGACATCGGGTTGCAGCAGTGCTCCCAGAGAAGAAATATCTCCCGGCTTATCCGCGCCGACTTCAAGAACCAGCCACTCGGGATACTTGTCCCGCTCCGCGGGATCTGGCGAAGCCAGAAAAATTCCCGTTGCCGCCCCTTTAAGAAGAGCGAGGAGCCATCGGAAAGGATTATTCCACGGGTTGCGAAGTCCGAGAATCGCGAACGGAACCCCGATTTCGCTGTTGAAACTCTTCTCACTCTTGCGCACCGAAAAAAACGCAGAGAGCGCCGCGGCAATGGCGTCTTTGGTCGCGGTCTTCCCGACCGTGCCGGTAATCGCGACAATGCGGGGATGATACTTTTTGAGTACCATCTTGGCTTCGCAGGTGAGCAGGAAAACGATAAGTGACTTTAAGTATTGTTTCAACATTTACAATATCGAATATCTAATACCGAATCTCGAAGAAGATAGGATACAAAATACTGAACACAGAGAAAGAAAATTTGTCGGTCTTTCGAGATTCGATAGCCGAACTTCGATATTCCCGACCGATGAAAACGGCTCTGCGTTTTCATCGGTCGGGCGGTATTTCATAATAATTAATCAAAAACTTCGCAATCTCCATAAACGGTTCTGTCAGAGTGTGTGAAGCGTAGACGACGCCCTTCGGTTCGTTCAGAAAAAGAAACACAATGAAGCGCGGCTCGTATGCCGGAAAGTATCCGAAAAACGAGTGGAAAAATCTGTCCGTATAATACCCGCCCCCGCCCGGCTTCGCAATGAGCGCGGTGCCGGTCTTTGCCGCAACGCTCCAATGTTCCAATTTGTACGCGCCCCCGAGAAGCGCTTCATCCACCACGCGCACCAGCATCCGCGTAATCTCTTCCGCACTCTCTTTTTTGACAACCTGCTTCGGCACGCCGCCCTCGTTGATGCGGCGCGATACCCCAAGGCGGTAATTGATTCGCGAGGCAATATGGGGAGTAACAATCTTCCCGCCATTCGCCAATGCGGCAAGCGCGCGAACGGTCTGAATCGGGGTAAGCGCAATTCCCTGACCGTACGAGGCGGTCGCAATCTCAATATCGCGACCGCTTTTGAGATTGTCCAGGAGCCCCGCTGACTCGCCCGGAAGGTCAATGCCCGTCTCTTCTCCCAAGCCGAACCGGAGCATGTAATCGCGAAACCGCGCATTCCCGAGCCGGAGCGCTACGGTAGCGGCTCCGGTATTCAGGGATTGATTCAACACTTCCTGAATAGACACCCTGCCCCGTCCCTTTCCGTCAAAGTTGGAGATGGTCTTCCCGTCAAGAGTCAAAAATCCCAGATCCAGGTATGTGCTGGTTGCCGTAATCGCTCCCGCGTCAAGCCCGGCCGCAATCGTTAAGGGCTTCAGGATTGACCCCATCTCAAAGACACTCTCCACCAGCGGATTGGAAAAGACCGCAGTATCGCTCTCTGCGCGAAAATCGTTCGGGTCAAACGAGGGTACGGCTGCGAGCGCAGAGATAGCGCCGCTCTGCGGTTCCATAATAATCCCCCCGCCCTGAACTGCGCCGAACTTCTCCACAATCGCGCGGAGCGTCTCCTCCAGAAAATTCTGCGCGGTTGGCTCAATGGCAGTAACAATATCGCCCCCGCTTTCCACGGCGCCAGTCGCCACATCCCGGACGCCGGAGAAAAGCTCGCTAAAAAAATTATCGTAGAGCGAGCCGGGGCTTCGGCGCAGGACATCGTCATAATACCTCTCCAATCCATAGCGCCCGGCAAGTTCATCTCCCTGAAAGCCAACAAAGCCTAAGAGATGCGCTGCAATCTTCCCTCCGGGATAAAAGCGCCACCGGTCGCGGTAGAGCGAGACCCCGGGAACCCGAAGTTTTTCTATGGCGATAGCGACTTCGGGAAGCACCTGCCGCGCCACTTCCTCATACGGGTCGTCGCGCCGAGCCGCCTGCGCGAGAAACCTCTCGCGCGACAGCGGAAGAAGAGCTGCAAGCGCGTCAAATGCGGCTTCGGGCTCTGCAACCTGCTTCGGCACCATCGCGATAGTGAACCCCTCGCGCAAACCCGCGGCGCTGACTGTCTCTCCTCCCTTACCCGTAAAAAAAACGGAACCCCGGTTCCACAGCGCCTGCTCCGGCCGCGCATATTGCCGCTTTGCCCGCTCGGAAAACTCGTCTCCGCGGAGAATCTGCACCGCATACAGTTTCGCGGCAAAAATAAGGCCCGCCAGAACAAAAGCCCCCATGATAATCCGTGTCTTCTTTCGTTCTGATTCCTTCATTAACTTCCGCGTTAAGACGCCGAGAAAGTCCGTGCGATAATCACCCGCGCGGTACCCGCCCGCACCGTGAGGACCCTCTGTGATTACAGCTCGTTTCCGGAACGAAACGCGGCAACTGTCTTCTTTGAGATAAAGCGCGCAACGCGCGTCTCTTCAAACCCGTAGGAGCGCGCCACCGCCGCGGTCACCCCGCGTTTTTCTGCCTGATAGCGCGCCTCCAGTTCTCCGAGAGAAGAAGCGAGAACACTGGTCTCCTTTTCCACTGCCCCGCGCCTCACCACCGCCACTACGGCGCTGTTCACGAAATACCCGTACGATACCGCGACGATGAAAATGAGACAGGACAAAAGCCAGAA
>CAYJWA010000006.1:4008-21362 GCA_964373775.1 uncultured Candidatus Saccharibacteria bacterium
TTCTTTCTATTATCCTCATCTTGGCGCTTCGCGCCCGCGGATTCGCCTGTCTTTCTTCTCGCTTCGCTACAACCGGCTTTTTTGTAATGAGCATCCCTTCTCCTGCTGCTGCCTTCTCTCGAAAAAAACGCTTCACGGCGCGGTCTTCAAGGCTCTGAAACGAAATGACCGCGAGCCTCCCTCTCCCTTCCAACCGCTCCCACACTTTCCGCAATGCTTCGCCCAGCGCGCGGAATTCGTCATTGACCGCAATGCGGAGCGCCTGAAAGGTTTTTGTTGCCGGGTGGATCCGCCCCCTCCGCCGCACCGTCCTCTCAATCAATTCCGCAAGGTCGCGCGAGGTCTGCAATGGTTTCTTCGCGCGCGCCGCAACAATTGCTCGCGCAATCCGCCGCGCCTCCCGCTCCTCGCCGTAACTGCGCAATATCGTCTCAATGTTCTCCGCATCCCATTTGTTGACAATTCGCGCCGCTGTCAATGCGCCTTCCGCCGGGCTTTTGCTCATGGTCATGAAAAGCGGCTCGTCGCGCTGAAATGAAAACCCGCGCCCGCTTTGCTCCAGCTGTTCAAACGACATTCCGAGGTCAAAGAGCGCGCGATTGATCTTTCCGATGCCGAGCGAATCAAGTGTTACATCAAGGTCTCGAAAATTATTCCGGGAGAAAAGGAACCGGCACCCGCAACTCGCCAATCGCTTCTTGCTCCGCGCGAGCGCATCCTCGTCGGCGTCAAGACACACGAATGTTGCCCTCCCGCCGACCGCTCGGCACAGCGCCCCGCTGTGCCCGCCGCCGCCCACCGTCGCGTCCAGAATGATTTCGCCTTCCCGCGCCTGCAACCCGTCAACGACTTCTTGTAAAAGAACCGGTATATGAACCATAAGCACCAAATTACAAATCACAAATCACAAACAAATTTAAAATCCAAATTTCCAAACGCAAGACCGATGTGTTGATTCGATTTGAGTTTGTCCTCTTGGTCATTAGATATTGTTTGTAATTTTCCTGCCCGCCGAAGCCTCGGCGCAGGCGGGGTGCTTGTCATTTGTGATGTGCGTGCTTCATCGCACGCCGACGCTTCCCAGCTTCTCCGCCAACATATCCGCCTGTTTCTCAATTGCTTCTTTGCTGGATCTCCACACCGCCTCATTCCACACTTCAACCCGGGTCTGCACGCCGATGATGACGACTTTGCCCGCAAGTCCTCCCCACTCTTTCAAGAAATCCGGTATGAGCACCCGCCCGATGGAATCAACCTCTGCTTCAACTGCGCCCCCGAACATAAAACGATTGAGGTTGCGGTTGTCCGCCTGCAGCAGGCTGGATTCAGAAAGCTTCTCTGCAATCTTCTTCCACTCTTTCTCGGTAAAGATTGCCACGCATTTGTCAAACCCGCGCGCCAGCACCACTCTCTTCCCCAGCTCCTGCCGAAACTTCGCCGGCAATGACAATCTGTTCTTGCCATCAATCGTATGTGTATATTCTCCGATAAGCATGTGATAAATTTCGAATGTCTAATTTCAAATTTCGAAAAAGTTTAATGTTTACATATTGAATATTCGATATTTTTCAATATTAGGTATTCGAGATTCGAGATTCCAAAAAATCATCTTACTTTTCGCCCCACGGAAACTTTCTCTCGCTTCTCCACTCCACTTATCACAAAGATCGGCAGCGCGAATTGCTTCCTTCCGTAAAAGACTTTATACACTCGTCGTTCTATTCGCATTCGTTTTTTTGCTAATGATTACGCCTTCACGATTAAACAGGTGTTCGGGCGGGGATTAAGGATTTCCAAGGTTTCCCACTAAATCCCACTTGTTTCATATTCTATTCCACTTCATTCCACAACACCACAACTCAATCTGTGGATAAGATGTGCATAACAAAAAAGCGCCGCAGGGCTACGGCGCATAAAGCAAAACGAGAGAGTAACAGCTATGCGGATGCTTCTTTAATCTAGGCCATCTTCGTCTTTTCTCTCACCCCAAATCTCTTCATTCAACTTCGCATTGCGCATCTTAATCATTTTTAGGAAACTGGCCTTATTTTTCGGGGGCGCCGTGTACCTCTCCCATGCGGCAAGAAATTGTTCGTGGGAAAGAAGATGAGCAATGCGCTCGACTGCGGCTGGAGCCATTCGCACGCCCAATCGGGTAATATATATCCTCGTGCGGGTGCATAATTCCAGATAATTAACGACATTGCCGGCAACAAGTTCTCGATTGCCCTTACGAACGCAGAACGGCTGTATCCCGCCGCGCTCAAGAATGGTCTGCCAGTCCCGTTCATCCCACTCTTCAATAACGAGGGTATGTTGAAGAAATAACTTGCAGAATTTCTGATTGCCGCGCAAACGCGCAATGCGTTGTTTCGGCAAGATGTTATTCATCTCAAGTATCGCCCACATCGGGTTGAAGCTGGTGTACCGATGATGATAGCCAATCCCGCTAGCAACTTGCTGCTTGTGTCTCCAAAAAAGAATGGAGTGAAAAAGGTCAATGATGTCCGTGTAGGACACGATAGGATATGTAAAAGAGCTATTCATGATCCTATATACTGCAATGATCATTGAGAATGTCAACCAAAATCAAAGTAACTATCCACATCTCTTATTCTCCCTTTCATCGTAGATATGTTTAACGAATAGCGGCAGATACACTTAACGAATGGTGCACACGAATTTTAGGAAGGCGCACACGAATGGGGGACACCCTGCGCTCCCTGCCCGTGCGTGTCCGCACGCAGGCGGGCGCGCAGGGTCATTCTGGGCGGCCCGCAGGGTCTAATGCCCTGCGGTGCCGCTCTCAATTTTTACAAAGGGAGAGGCTGAAAGCCGAGGGATTTTAGAAATCCTCCGCCCTCGCCCGAACAAATTTTGCGGAGCAAAACTTGCGCGGGCGAGCAGACTCGGCACCCCCCCTTTATCTTAGATTTAGCAAATACCTACGGCCGTATGTATTTGCTACAATCTCTAGACGGGGCCTAGATAGAGCGGTTTTTGAGTGCCGATACGAAGGTCTCTTTGTCTGCGTACTCAGGCTCACTGCCTGTGGAAAGCCCGTGGCCGAGGATGCTGATTTTGGCGGAAAAGGGGACAAGAAGTTTTTTGAGCTCATCGGTCATGTGTTCACCATCGGGGTTGGCGGAGAGAGCGAGGATTACCTCACGCAATTTACGAGCATCTGATTCTCGTAACAAATCAAAAAACCTCAACATCGGATGTTGAGAAATACGAATGTGATGTAATTAGGACTTAATTAGGACTTAGGACGCAAGGTGGGGAAGAAAATCACTTCCCGAATATTATGCGTATCGGTGAGGAGCATGGCGAGTCGGTCAATGCCGATGCCGATGCCGCCGTTTGGCGGCATCCCGTACTCCATTGCCTCAAGATACGCTGTATCGCTCGGAGAAATCTCCCCTTCCCCCGCCCGCTTCTTTTTGTCCTGCTCCGCGTAGCGCTCCGCTTGCTCAAGCGGGTTGTTCAACTCGGAAAAAGCGTTGACAAGCTCCAGTCCGCCCGCGACAAGCTGAAAGCGGTCTATAAACGTTGTGTCACTCTCTGTTCGCTTAGCAAACGGATTCATCGCGACCGGATAATCAACGATAAAGGTCGGCTGAATCAACTTCGGGCGGGCGGTTTTTTTGTAGAGCGCGTCCATCACTTTCTCCGATGTCTGCATGCGCTCCACGGCGATGCCGTGCTGCTTTGCTTTCAACATAAGTTCTTCCATCGTTGCCTTTTCGGGATGCGGGAGGAGGGCGTAGCGGCGAAGCAGGTCGTAAAATGTGACAACGGCGAACGGTTTCCCAACATCAATTGCGTTGCCGCCATAGGTGAAGGCGAGCGCATCAAAAAGCTTTTTCACGAGATGGCGCATGAGCTCCTCAATGAACGCGCGCTGAACTTGAGCGTCCGCATACGCCTCGTTGGATTCAAGCATGGTGAACTCGGGATTATGTAGTACATCAATTCCCTCGTTACGAAACTTGCGCCCGATTTCATAGACGCGCGTGAAGCCGCCGACAAGAAGCTCCTTGAGATACAACTCCTGCGCGATAGTGAGATAAAGGTCAATGTCAAGCGCGTTGTAGTGCGTCGTAAACGGCTCCGCCGTCGCGCCTCCTGCGACTGACTGAAGGCGCGGTGTTTCAACTTCAAGGTAACCGTGGCCATCGTAGAAGCGGCGAAGCTCGGTTATCATCCGCGAGCGCAGGGCAAACCGCTGGCGCACTTCCTCGCTCATAAGCGTATCCAGATACCGCTTGCGGAAACGCTCTTCTACATCCTGCAGGCCGTGCCACTTCTCCGGTAGCGGGCGAAGGGACTTCGCGAGCATGCACCACTCTCTTACCTGCAAGGTCTTCTCTTTTCGTTTCGTGAGAAAAAGAGCGCCGGTTACTTCAACGAAATCGCCGATGTCCACCGTGTCGCTCCAGAGCGCGAACTGATCATCCGCGAGCTCATCTTTCTTAAGAAGCGCCTGGAACTTCCCCGTCCCGTCAAAGAGGTCGGAAAACACAAGACCGCCCTGCCCGCGAAGCGCCATGACGCGGCCGGCGAGGGTCAGTTCCTTTTTCTTTGCCAGTTTCGCAAAGTCCTTTTCCGCTACCGCCAACGAAACGGTCGGCGCAGACGAAATGGGATAGGGATTGATACCTTTCTCCTGCAAGAGTTTCAATTTAGCAAGCCGGTTTTTTCTGATTTCTTCAAGTGAGGACATAAAAACTTCTCAAAATTGACCTAATTAACCTAATGAAATCCCAATGAGTAAACCCAGCACCTTGACCACAGGGCCCCTGCCTGCCGAAGCCTCTGGCCTGTGCGTGTCCGCACGCAGACAGGTCGGCGCAGGCAGGTTAAACCCTGTGGCAAGGCCCGACCCGAACCCTGCGCAGGGCGTTGAAGGCAAGGTGCTGGGTAAACGGTCTAACCTCAAACTGGGGATTTTACTTTTGGTATTCCTTAGAATAATTAGAGATTAGAATAATTAGAATAATTTACAAAATCATTCAATGTCTACGATTTTGTATCTGATTTCTCCCCCCGGCGCCTTCGCGATGCAGGTCTCCCCTTGCCGCTTACCGATGAGCGCCTGCCCCAGTGGAGAATTGATGGAAAGCTTCCCTTTTGAGAGGTCGGATTCTTCTGAGCCGACAATGTTATAAACAATATCCGCCGCGTTGTTTCCCTTGCGGAGGGTAACCGTAGAACCGATGTCAACCGCCTCGGTGTGGCGCTGTTCCATGATCACGGCGGACTGCAGGAGTTCCTCAAGCTTCTTAATGCGCTCTTCAATATTCGCCTGCGTCTCGCGCGCTTCCTGATACTCGGCGTTTTCCGAAAGGTCGCCGAGGGACTTGGCGTACTCAAGATTTTCCGCGACCTCCTTGCGCCGGACGGTCTTCAAATGCTCAAGCTCCTTTGATAATTCGTCAAACTTCTCCTGCGTCAAGTATTCTCGGGTATCGTCTGACATAGTTTTAAGTTATCTTCGCGTAATATCTCTCATCCTACCGCGCCTTTCGGAAAAGGTCAAAACAGAAACGGCGAGAGCAACACCACACCCCTCCCCTTTCGCGGAGGATTCACCTGTTCATCTCAAGTATTCCGGCGCAAAAACGCCGAGCCGCTCAATAAATCGGCGCGCAACGAAGAGCGCGCCGACTGTGTTCGCGGCGGGACCGCGCTCCATAATAATCGCGAACGCATACCGCGGCGACTCAAACGGGAAGAACCCAATAACCCACGAATTGACGAACTGCTTTGCGGCGCCGAGTTCTGCGGTGCCGGTCTTCGCGGCAATCGCAACTTCCGGAATGTTGAGTCCCTGCGCCGTACCGGAGAGCACTGCGCGCCGCATGCCTTCGCGCACCACGGCGAATGATTCCTGTTTTGCGGGAATCACGCGGTACCGCGGCGCGTCCTCCTCTCTGATAAGGCGCGGCTGGAAGAGAGTGCCCCCGTTCGCAATCGCCGCGACCGCTCGCGCAACCTGAAGCGGCGTTACCTGGAAACCATACTGCCCGATGGCGCTGTGATACGAATCCCCGATCCGCCACGGCTCTCCTTTGAAATTCTTCGCTTTCCACTCCGGATTCGGAATCACGCCCGCGGCTCCGAAGAAATCATTCTCCCCCTCATCGGGCGAGCCCGACGGGCTAGAGCCGGGCGTTTCTCCAAAACCGAAAAGGCGCATGTACTTCTCAATGCCGCCGATTCCCAACCCCCTTTGTTCCTCAAATCCGCCGCCGATTTCATAAAAATACACATTGGAGGAAACCGCGAGTGCCTCCCGCATATCCACGGCGCCGTGCGCTTTCCAATCCTTAAACACTGTCGGCTTTCCCGGGTCAAAGGGATTCTTCACGAAAATTGACCCGGAACTCCACAGTGTTTTTTCAGGAGTAATGACGCCTTCTTCCAAGGCACCCAACGCAAGAAAGGGCTTCACAATGGAGCCCGGCGTGTACAAGCCATTCGTCGCGCGGTTCAGAAACGGCTTGCGCGCATCCGCGACAAACTTCTCTATTGCCGCGCTATCGCTCCCGTCAGAGAGCGTCTGCGGCCAATACTCCGGGTAACTCGAGAGCGCGAGAATCTCGCCATTCTGCACATCCACAAATACCCCGGCGCCGCCGACAAAACCCTTATCGCGCGCCACAGCTTCCATCGCACGGTACAGCTCGCGCGTAAGCCGCGCATCAATGGTGAGAGAAATACTCTCTCCGTCAACGGGTCGCCGGAGCACGCTCTCTGATTGGACGACGCCGTGCGCGTCCGTCTCCACAATCTTGACGCCGTGCGCCGCCGCAATATATTCGCTCCAATACTTTTCCACCCCGTCAAGACCTTCAAAATCCACGCGAAAGTAAAACCCGGCGCTGTCCTTCTTCGGGTACTTGAGGTAACCCAACAGATGAGACACCCCTTCAATCGGAGCATATAAGCGGCGCGAGAATGCCGGCAGAGCAGGGTCCGCAACATTGGAGGCAAGAAGAGTTCCCCTCCGGTCAGAGATGGTGCCGCGCTCGCCAAACACGATTGCTTGCCGCAGACGGTTCTCGCGGCTGCGCTCCGCATACAAGGCGCCGTCCACAATCTGAAGCGTAAAACTGCGCACTAAAAATACGAGGGAGATAAGCGCGAAGAGCGCGCCAGCGGAAAAAATGACCCGGCGCGCAATGGGGCGCTCCAAACGCCCTTCAAATTGGTGCCGGTCAAACGCGGGAAGGTTTGTGGAATCAAGAAAAATCTCATCCGGAGCAATCTCGTGACTCCGGGACAAGCGCGCGCCGCGCCGCAAAATTCGTATCCATTTGTAGATTGGTATCATTCGTATATTGGTATTTTTATCTCAATAGAACCGCATCCGCTGCTTCACGGCGTTAGAGAGAGCGAACAGCGCGAGCGCCGCAAAAGAGAAAACAAATTGGGACCCTCCGAAAAGCGACAGGGGGGCGCCATACAGCGCATCCAGAAAAAACGCGGCAATCAAAAACTCGTAAAGACCGGGAAAAAAGAAAAGAAGACCTGCGCCGATGAGAAATGCAAAAAGCGGAGGCGCCCAAAAGACCGAAAGAAAAAGGAGGATATCCAACAAAGTCCTCGGTACGATTGTGCGCGGAAAAATCATAAATGAAAAAGGGGGGGATCAAAAACAAAGTAATTCTAGCGCTCACTCACACGGACTTCCAAAAACCGGAGAGAGGAAACATTCACGGGATTGCGCACGAATGCAACCGCGAATGAATCCGCTTCGGTTGAAAGAACCTCTACAACCTCCCCAAACTGCGTTGGGTTTATGCCGGGCATAACGACCAAATCCCCGACCGCAATGTCCGTCTCCTTCGGAATCGTAATCCGAAACGCGCCGTTGCCTTCGCCCACTGCTTCTGCCGGCACCGCATTCCTCCCTCCCCGCCAGATGACAACTGGCGTCGCGACACCGGCAGTGGAAAAGAGCTGTCCTGTTGCCGTCTTCCGGGTAACCGCCGCGACCTTGCCGAGAACAGTATTTCCAAACAAAATCTCGTCTCCTTCCGCAACCCCGGCTTCCGTCCCCGCATCCAGAACAAACGAATCATACGGCGCGCGCGGCGGAGAGACAAGCAAAGCAACGGCAACGCGGTTCTCCGACCCCTTCCGCCCGAGAAGTTGTTTCAGTTCCTGATTTTCCGCCTGTGCGAGCGCGTACCCAACAAGAAGAGCGTCTTGTTCTGCCGCAACCTGGCGCATCTTCTCAATTTCCGCAACCAGGGACCCCTTGAATCGCATATACAGAACCGCGCGCGCCGCGCCCTCGCGAAGCGCCACGCCCATACGCCACAGAGGCGCCGCGACCGCAGAAAGCGGAGTGCGAATGGAGTCCGGGCGCCAGAAAGCCAGCGCAAGAAGCAGGAAAAAAGCGACAGGAATCACGCGGGGACGAAACGACGGTCTTTTCCCGGCGCGGAGATTACGATTGCGGAGGTAATTCATCTTCATTTTCTATGAGTACATCGGAGAATCTCTGAAAATCCTCCAAAATGATGCCGGCGCCGCGCGCGACCGCGGTCATCGGGTCGTCCGCAACATGCACCGGAATCTTCAAGCTTTCGGCAAGAAGCTCCGGCAGACCGCGAAGGAGCGCGCCGCCGCCGACCAGATACACCCCGCGCCCCATCACATCGGAAACAATCTCCGGAGGCGCAGTTTCCAGCACCTCGTGCGCGGCCTCAATCACATTGTCCACGGAGAGCGCGATTGCCGCGCGCACATCCTCGTCGGTAACCGTCACCTCACGGGGAAGCCCGGTAATCAAATCGCGCCCCCGGATTGCGGCATCGCGGGGAGCGCCCTGCGGAAGCACTGATCCAATCGCAATTTTGAGATTCTCCGCTGTCTTCTCGCCAATGAGAATCTTGAACTCGCCGCGGATGAAAGAAATGATATCTTCGTTGAACCGCTCGCCGGCAATCTTCAAGCTCTTTGAACGCACCACTCCGCCTAAGCTGATAACGGCAATATCTGTCGTCCCGCCGCCAATGTCAATGATCATATTCCCGACCGGGTCCTTGACCGGCAGCCGTATGCCGATTGCCGCGGCCATGGGTTCCTCCACAATGTAGACGAGGCGCGCGCCGTTGTTTTTCGTCGCGTCCCGGACTGCGCGCGTCTCCACATTCGTAATTCCTGACGGCACGCCAACCACAACGCGCGGTCCAAAAATCTTCTTGCGGTCTGTTTCTGCCTTGCGAATAAGATACGCAAGCATCTCTTCCGTCACCTCAAAATCAGAGACCACGCCGCCAACCAAGGGCTTCACTGCCGTGATGTGCCCCGGAGTTCTCCCGAGCATCTCCTTTGCCTGCGCCCCGACCGCAACGACCTGACCGGTCTTTTGATTCACGGCAACCACGGACGGCTCGTTAATCACAATGCCCTGCCCGCGCATATAGACCAAGGTATTCGCGGTGCCGAGGTCAATCCCGATGTCATTGGAGAGATAGGTATTCAGTTTTTCCCAGTGTTTTCTCAACATGTTCTTTTTTCTCCCCTCCTTTTCCCAGAAGGAGCAGAAAGGATGTTTGTATCGTGTAGTATAGGGGTCTTCTCCCCAAAATGAAAACGCTTGACGAGCAGTATATAATCTGCTAGCATGTTTTTGGAGTTAGTGATGGACAAACAAAACGATTGAAAGAAAGAACATACTATGATTCATAGCAGTTATTCGAAAATTGAAGTTCTTCCGTTCTTTGTGTTAAGAACGGCGAATCTTCCAACAACGCCCGATGGAAGTGATTACAACGAAAGGGCCGTTCTTGGACCAAACGGTTGTGAATTAATAAATGATTATCTGCAAAAAGGGTGGGAGTTGGTCCATATCAGCTCACACCACAATCCGCAAAAGGACATTACGGTACATGCAGTCGTGATCGGAAAACCAAGGAGTAAGAAAAAGTCCTGAATATAAAAAATGGCCCACAAAGGCGACAGCACCCTCTGTCGCCTTTTTTCTTTTTTTATCCGCTCCAACTTCATAGCAGATACGCTTAACGAATAGCGCACACGAATGGGGGACACCCTGCGCTCCCTGCCTACGCCGACCTGTCTGCGTGCGGACCTGCTTGCGCGCCGCGCGCAGGCAAGCACGCACAGGCAGAGGCTTCGGCAGGCAGCTACGCAGGTACACCAAAGTGTTAGCCGTCCCGAGGTCAATCCCAATGTCATTTCCGAGATAGGCATTCAGTTTTTCCCGGTGTTTCTTGAACATACAATGCGAATTCTCCTTTTGTCATTCCTGCGCAAGCGGGAATCCAGTTTTCTCCATTTCCCACCTATTCATCAACAGAAAAAACATCACTCGCCAAGGAATGATAGCACTATACCGGACAGGGTGGAAAAACAATAAGATTTGACAGGCATTATTTGCGGTGATATTATGAAGAAAGAAAGGATGAAAAATGAAATTGAGAAGCTTTTACTTTTCCATTGACCCCAAAAAGCTGGGGGCGGAAGATGCTCTAGCGCAGCATCAAGTGAGCATTCCATTCTCGCTTGGTTCCGACGGCAAAATACCGCACATTGCTCAATCAACGGTTGTGTGCCGAGGTCGCTTGATTGTTGTCGTAACAATGTTTGAAAAAGACAACCCCGAGCGCGAGAGTATAACAGCGAATGTGAGTCCGAGGCTTGCAGCAGCAAGAGTCCAGCTCATGGGTACTTGGAAACTACTCCAAAAGTACGGCGCATCACACAACCAGCGGTGCATACACCAGGCCGCGGACGAATTGAGCGCTCATCGGGAAGTACTACGCCGGCAGACGGTAAACTTGTTTATGCGGTATCCAGATTTAAAGCTCAGCGAAGGGTGTAAGGAGCTCTGGGAGTATCTTGAGAAGACCTCAAGAAAGAAACCGCAACCTTGAGTGCAACAGATATTCCGCACACGCCGTCAGGGTCCGAACCTGGCGGTTTTGTTTTTATCTCTCGAGACGACATCATCTCTCACTGCCTCCTCTCTCTACTCTTTCCCCTTCCCCTCCCCCAATTCCTCCTTCCTCCTTCCTCCTTCTTCCTTCTTCCCGCTCTCCCCCTCTTCTGTCTCCTCGGTCTCTAATTCTCCCATTTCCGTACGATCGTCTGAAAACGGAAGAATCTGTTTCTCACGATATGAAACGGTTATTCTGATTTTGAGAGTTTAAAGTAGCGGAGTAATTCGGCCTCCTGAGTCACATTTGTAAGGGTCGCGTAGCGAACATATGCTCGCACATTAAAGAATGCGGCAAGAAAGTCAATTTGGTCGCGGCACGGGTAGGGATGCACAAAGACGGACTTCTGCCAATGGTAGAAGCCGAGTTCATACAGTTTATTCCGAAGAGCGCCGCGCGTTTTCTTGAGCTCCTCAGGAATGTCAAAAAAGACGGCGTGCCACAATCCGTCCCATTTCGCCGGCGTGGATATCACCAAGGCATGAATGTGAAATGTGAACGCCCTTTTCTTTCCTCTTTCTGACAGCACAACCGTTCGTGTTCCGTCCTCGTCCTCTTCTATTCGGACAAGCTGTTCGTCCTCAAAATCACGAATGATGCGATACAGATAGGCACGGTTGATGCTTTTCCATTCGTCAACCAGTTCTTCAATGATGCGGAGTTGCCTCGGGACAGTACCGGCAAAGCTGAGTGCAACGCCCGCCTGAAGAAGCAGGAGCACCTTTCGCTTCACCGGACTATGAATCCGCTTCTCCTTCGCATACAGCACTTTTCTCCCCTTTTTCGTTTTCTTCGGTGCTTCCTTCATCTATTATACTCTTCCAAATCTGAACGATCGTTAGGAAATGGAAGAACAGGTCACTGTGCTGATTTTAGTGTCCTGAGAAACTGCCGAGAATCTCGGATTCGGAGAGCCTGGAGACGGCGCCGGTGGCGCGATTTTTGACCTCCAGTTTGCCCTGAGCGATGGTTTTTTCGCTCACGACGACGCGTGTCGGGATACCAATGAGGTCGGCGTCGGCGAACTTCTCCCCTGCTCGGAGGTCGCGGTCGTCATACAAAACTTCCACTCCCGCCATCCGCAATTTTTCATAGAACGCATCTGCTTCCGCTTTCGCCCTCCCTTCTCCCGAAGGCACCCACACCAGGTGTACCTGAAACGGTGCGACGCTCTCGGGCCAGATAATACCTCTGTCATCGGCAAGCAATTCCACAATCGCACCCATGAGCCGGCCCAGACCGATGCCGTAGCTCCCCATAAAAACGAGCCGTTTCTCCCCTTTTTCGTCAAGATAAGAAAGGTCCAACACCTGCGCGTAGTTCGTACCGAGCGGAAAGATGTTCCCTACTTCAACGCTTGTTTCTTTCGTAAGATTTTTGTTTCCGCACTCGGGACAATCGGATTTGTCCGCGATGATTTCTTGATTTACCGCCACGGAGCACTTTTTGCAAAGGTGTATCGTATCTTCCCCCGCATCCGTTATGGTCTGGAACTCATGGGAATACTTGCTGAATGAACCACCAGAGGCGAAGGTGAGGTAGGTCTTCTCGCCTATACCCATCTGCGCAAAGATTTTCTTATACGCCTCAATCGCTTTTTTGTAAAACTGCTCATGTTCCTTTTCACCGCGCGAGAATGAGTACAGGTCTTTCATCAAAAACTCTCTGCCACGGAGTATTCCGCTCTTTGCCCGCGCCTCGTTTCTGAATTTTGTCTGGAACTGGTACGCGGAGAATGGAAGGTCTTTGTAGGAACGGATATGGTCTTTCATAATCCGCGTGAGCGGCTCTTCGTGCGTGAACGCGAGCCCGGCTTCCCCGCCGGCTTTCACTTTGGTCTTAAACCAGCTATTTACCACTGCATCGCTCCACCGTCCTGATGCCTGCCACGGCTTCGGGTCTTGAAGCGCGGTGAGAGAGAGTTCCTGTCCGCCGAGCGCATTCATCTCCTCGCGAATGATTCCGACAATCCGATTCAGCACGCGCAATCCAAGCGGCAAATACGAATACACTCCCGCCATCTCTTTGTGAATGTAGCCGGCACGAATGAGGAGTTGCGCATTTTTTGCAACCTCATCGGAGGGAACTTCCTTCCTTGTCTTCGTGAACAATTGGCTTTGCCTCATAAAATTAAAATCCGAAATCCGAATCTCGAAATCCGAGACAATATTTAAGTCATAAATTCAAAACTGATTCGCAAACTATATCATACCAGATAAGCGATATCCCTTGCGACACTTGACAAAAACAGTGCGCTCAGACAAATACTACCGCGGCTTGAAGTAAAGTTTGTTGCCGTGGCGCAGGTCAATATAGTCAACGCGGAGGTTGCCGCTGCTTCGCGGCACCAAATCCTTCTCCGAGAGAAGCCTGCGCAGATTATCCGCCTGCCGCGGGAAATCTGTGCCCTCCCGCGCGATAATCTTCCCGCCGCCCGCAATCTCCGCCGCCACATCTCCGCCGGAAAGGAGCGTGAGCCGACTCGGAGAAAGAGAGAGCGCCTCAAGCGAGCGAAGAAACGAAAGGAGCGCGGAGAGCCGGTCTTCTTCCAGAACGCGCGTCCCCAAAGGCGGAAGCGAAGCATCCTCACCTTTTTCTTCCCTGATGCGGTATTCTGCACCCGCTCCGTCCGGCGCGCCTTCAAAGATAACGCCGCTCGCGTCAATGCGAAGACATTCCTCGCCGCCCTCAACAACCCGAGAACCAGGAGTACACCACCGTGCTACTCCCTCGCGTTCGCGCACCGTGAGCCCAAGCCGCGAGGGAGAGAGCAGACGCGCGCGAACGGTCTCAACCCGCGGGAACTGCTGCAAAATCTTCTCCGCAATTTCGCGCTTCGGATACGCAAACGCGTTCCCCTTCGGAATCAACGAGAAATATGCGCCGGCAAGTTCCGCGCGCGCGAGTTCAGTAATGGCGGCGCGGAGTCCGCCGCTCGCGCCGGAGACAACCACTTCTTTGATAGAGAAGGTCGCCCGCGTAGCGAGAAATAGAACACTGCCAAGGAAAAGCGCGAGCGCGCAGAGGACAAGCGCGATGCGTTGCCTTGCGCGCTTTCGGGCGCGCCGCGCGGAACGGGGAGAACGGAGAGTTTTCTTTCTCATACCTTCGAAAGAAAATTATTCTAATTGCTCTAATGATTCCAGTTAGTCTAAAGAATTCCTAACAAGAGAGTCCGGGATTGGGACCGTGGATTTCCTTAGAATAATTAGGTCAATTCGGTCAATGAGAATAATTATGACTTGGGCATGATGGCTTCTTTCCCCATATACTTCCGCAAAACCTCGGGAATTGTGATGGAGCCGTCCTCTTGCTGATTATTCTCCACAATCGGAATAAGGAGCCGCGGAGTCGCGAGCGCAGTGTTGTTGAGTGAATGCGCGAACCGAAGAACTCCTTCCTTATCGCGATAGCGGATGTTAAGCCGCCGCGTCTGGAAATCGTGGAAATACGACGACGAATGCGTCTCGCCGTATTTTTTCTCGGAAGGAATCCAGCACTCAATATCGTATTTTTTCACCTGCCCAAGCCCCAAATCGCCTCCGCAATTGATGACCACGCGATATGGAGTCCCAAGCGCTTGCAGGAGTTCCTCCGCATTTCTCGTCAGTTCTTCGTGGAAACGAACCGATGTCTCGTGATTCGCTTCGCAGAGCACAACCTGTTCTAGTTTGTAAAACTCGTGCACGCGGTACAGTCCTTTCTCCTGTTTCCCGTAGCTTCCGGCTTCGCGCCGAAAGCACGGAGAAAATGCAAGGATTTTTTTCGGAAGCTCCGCTTCCGCGAGAATCGTATCCGCGAAGTACGCCATTGCCGCAACTTCTGCCGTACCCGCGAGGTAATCGCTGTCCTGCGTTTTGTACAGGTCCTGCTCGCCTTGCGGCAGATACCCGGTGCCGAGCAATGTTTGACGCCGCACGAGCGTTGGCGCGAGCATCGGCGTAAAGCCGCCCTTCTTCAGAAAATGCTCCAGCGCGAAACTCCACAGCGCAAACGAGAGAAGAACTGCATCATTCTTTAGAAAGTATCCGCGAAAACCGGATACCTCGCCTCCCCGCACCAAGTCCAGAGCGTCTGTCCTCTCCAAAAGTTCAATGTGGCTCTTTGCAGGGAAAGAGAATTGCGGCGGTTGCCCGGAGGTCCTCACTTCCGTATGTTCACTGTCATCCGCGCCGTCCGGAACCGACATATCGGGAATGTTGGGAACTGCAAGCATCAGCGCCTGCCACTTCGGGAGAATCTCCCGCAACTCCTTCTCTGCCTCTTCCATCCCGCTCTTCTGCGTCCGTAATTCTTCCACGAGCAATCTTCGGCGCTCCGGGTCGCGCGCAAAGGTGACCTGCTCGGTCTTTTGATTATGCTCCGCGCGCTTTTTCTCCACCACAGAAAGAATCTCCCGCCTCCGCTTATCAAGCGCCAAAAGTTCGTCCACGCTAAAATCAAGGCGCTTCTTCTTCGCGGCAAGCGCAATCAAGTCCTTATTCTCGCGGATGAATCGTATATCTAGCATAAAAAATCTCGAATATCGAAGTCCGAATCTCGAAAAACCATCAATGAGAAAACAAGAAACAGAAATTCTTTTTTGCTTTTTCCTTTAGTATTCGATATTTTTCGAAATTCGATATTAGATATTCGATATTATTGTACCAAACCTGCTACAATAATCCATTATGGGCTATCCACTGGTAGAACTCTCCCCGGATAAGTTTCCGCGCCGACTCCAGGAAATCCCAGACCCTCCGGAGAAACTCTATCTGCAAGGGACGCTCCCGTCCGAGGAGCACAAATGGCTCTGTGTTGTCGGGTCGCGCCGATATACGAATTACGGAAAGGAAGTGTGCGAAAAATTGCTCGGAGGACTGCGCGGATACCCTGTGGCGATTGTATCTGGATTGGCGCTCGGCATTGACGCCCTCGCGCACCGCTCCGCGCTCGCGGCAAAACTTCCCTGCGTTGCCGTGCCCGGCTCTGGTCTTGACCCGAAAGTGCTCTACCCTTCCACAAACAGGCGGCTGGCGGATGATATCTTAAAATCCGGCGGCGCGCTTCTCTCCGAGTTTGAACACGACTTTGCCGCAACCGCGTGGAGTTTCCCGCAGCGCAACAGAATCATGGCTGGACTCTCGGATGCAGTGCTTGTTATTGAAGCGGAGCAGAGAAGCGGAACCCTCATTACAGCTCGCCTTGCCACAGAATACAACCGTGATGTATTCACTGTCCCCGGCTCGGTTTTCTCTGCTTCATCCGCGGGTCCGCATATGCTTATTCGCCTCGGGGCGACACCTATCACCTCTACAGAAAATCTCCTTCAAGCGCTCGGTTTTTCTGTTGCTGAGCACTCTTCGCAAAATGTTAAACAGTATGACGATTGCTCGCCCGAGGAACTCCGCATTATTGAGATTCTGAAAGAACCACTCGCGCGCGATATGCTTATTGAAAAACTGGCTCTCCCCGTCTCCCGCGCTAACGCGCTCCTTTCTCTTCTGGAACTCAAAGGGCACATCAAGGAATCGCTGGGGGAGATTCGCCTCTCCTAAATTACAAGGTCCGACCTTGTAATAGAATACGGCTCTGCTACAATACTATTACAAATCATACAAGGTCGGACCTTGTAATTTCAAAAGAAAACCGTCTCTTGCGAGACGGTTTGGGTAATGAAAGTAATAACAACGGGTTATTTATCTTGATGCTCCCACTCGTTGTACCTCTTCCGCAGAAGATTCGCCACCTTATGCGCGAAGGCGTTCAAGTCCGCTTTCGAGGAAAGGTCTGCGGGCGTGAGAAAAAAGTCAGCTTTCACCTGCCCGGACCGAACCTTTTCGTAATTCGCCGTCACATCAACGGTGACAACAATCTCAGTGTGAGCGAGCTTAAAGTAACCGTCAACACCCCAATGAATGTCTATGGGGGTTCCGAGCGCGTTCACCAACTCAACATTAAGCGGCGGCCTAAGATGGAGGGCCTTTTGGACTGCTTGCTGTAGTTCGAGTCCCGTCATCGTCGGTGGACTTCCTGGGTTCCAAGTGCCCGCACGAAGCTTCTCTGCTGCGTTTGCTTCCGCCTGTACCAAACTGTCAGCAAAAGAAAGTTGGGGTACGCGTCCAGCTTCTTGCCTGGTGAGTGAGATAGCCTCGCCAAAAATTTTTGACTCGAATCTCCGACCGGTTGGGATAAAACCAGCGCCGCTAGCCTTCATGTGCGTATCACCTCCTTCTTCTTTCATTTAAACACCGATTCTTTCAAAAGGCAAACACTCCCTTGCCTCAAGAGGGGATGTATGTAAATCTTAAGGAAATATGACTCACAAACTGCTCATCGTTGAATCGCCGTCAAAGGCGAAGACCATTGGAAAATATCTGGGGAGCGACTACACGGTTA
>CAYJWA010000007.1:0-21218 GCA_964373775.1 uncultured Candidatus Saccharibacteria bacterium
TTTAGTTGAAAGGTGAAGTGTATTTTTTGACTACACAAATTACTTGCGGCCGTGTATGATTAGTGTATGGGGATTTTGGAGGAGCGAATGCGTAAAAAAGACAAGATTGGCAGGGCGCAGAGAGCAACTCTGAAAGCAGTTGCCTTTGCCGGTGTCTTGAGTGTGGCACTTCTGGCACCCAATGCCTTGCAAGTATTGAAGCAATTTGGGTTTGTAGCACGAGCGCGCCAGACCGAAATTATCAAGCGGGCGCGCGAGCGCCTGATTGCGCGCGGTTTGCTTAGATTCGCAAAAAAAGGATATCTTGAATTGACCGCGAAAGGAGAGTCAGAAATTGCTCTCTTAGAGAGAACTAACTATCAATTACCTAAGCCGAGGCGATGGGACAAGAAATGGCGCATACTTATCTTTGATATCCCTGAAAAGCGAAGATGGCTTCGGGATAGAGTTCGCGCAACGCTGATTGCGATTGGATTTAAGCGGCTTCAGTACAGCGTTTTTATTTACCCATATGACTGCGAAGATGTCGTGGCGCTCCTCAAGGCGGATTTTAAGATTGGTAAGGATTTGCTTTATATGATAGTGGATGAATTGGAAAATGATCGTCATCTGTGTGAGCGGTTCGGTTTACACAAATAGGATACGGCCGCGTGTGATTAGTGTATGGAAGAGGTGCGGGCAAATACAGTGTGTGCGTGTATGTTGCGCCCCGTTAGGTCTCTTTATATACTGAAAGAGAAGCGTGTGGCGCGAAGACACGGCCGGCGGTCGCACTCACATTAGACATGTTGGAGCTCGCTCCGCCGGCTATGTCTTCGCATCAAGACAATGTGCCTACGAGCATCTGATTCTCGTTACGAGAATCAGATGCTCGTAGACATATGAAAGTTCAAGAGCATATACCGCTGCGGGATTTGACGACCTTAAAAATCGGCGGGACAGCCCGCTATTTTTGTTCTGCCGCGACCGTTGAGGAGTTCGCCGAGGCGGTTTCGTTTGCGCGAGAAAAGAAAGTGCCTGCGGTCGTGCTTGGCGGCGGTTCCAATGTGCTCATTGCAAGCGGAGAAATCAACGCGCTGGTGGTGAAAGTTGAGATAAAGGGGGTTGAGTGGGAAGAAGGCAAAGATATTTTGAAATTTAGACATTCAGATATTTCGACATCTCAACATATAGCTCCTTCTCAAAGTCCCAAAGTCCCAAAGTCCCAAAATGATATTCTCGTCATCGCCGGGGCAGGCGAGAGCTGGGACGGGTTAGTGGAACAGGCGGTCAAGCGCGGACTCTGGGGCATTGAAAACTTATCGGGCATTCCGGGAACCGTTGGCGCCGCGCCGATTCAGAATATTGGCGCGTATGGGACGGAGATTAGGGATGTGCTGGAGTGGGTTGAAGCGTTTAATACGAAAACAGGAAGGGTGCGGAGAATCTCAAACCGTGAGTGCTTTTTCGGCTATCGAGACAGCATGTTCAAGACCCCGAATGGAAAGGCCCTTGTCATTACGCGAGTTGCCCTGCGGCTTTCAAAAACAGGGAAGCCGAATCTGGAGTACACGGACCTAAAAAGCAGAATCTCTAATTCCCAATTTCTAATTTCTGATGAAACGGGAGAAAAGAGAAATGAAAATGGAATCACGTCCTCTGATGTCAGAATCGCGATACTTGAGATACGAAGCAGGAAGTTTCCTGATTTGAAAACATGCGGCACGGCTGGTTCCTTCTTCAAGAATCCGATAATCCCTAAAACTCAATTTGATGAACTCAAAAAGAAATATCCGGAACTTCCCGGGTTCCCGATGTGCGACCCGAATCAACGAATAACATCCGAATATACCGAATTGAAGAAGCAATATTTCGGGTCATTCGGATTGCATTCGGGTCATTCGGATCGGGTAAAAGTTCCTCTCGCGTGGATTCTGGACAACATCTGCGGGCTCAAGGGATATACAAAGGGCAATGTTGCGCTCTTTGAGCGTCAGCCGATTGTGCTCGTGAGCACCGGCGACGCGTCCGCGGAAGAAGTGGAAACTTTTGCAAAAGAGGTGGCGGCAAAAGTTGAAAAGAGAACCGGCATTGAAATAGAATGGGAAGTGCAACACCTTCAGTAAATTTTTAATTATCAGTGACCAATTTTCAATTCACATCGAATCTGAAAATTAATCAATTGAAGTTTGACTGAACATTGAGAATTGTAAATTGATAATTTTCTACTTATCCACACATGAGCGTGTTCATCCATTGTATACGCATAGGAGCGTGCGATAATAGAGAAGGTCGAATTAGTCTCATGCAGATAATTGAAGGAAAGAAACACGGCTGACGCGACATTCTCGATTCCGGTTGCGCGGACTCTTTTCTTCTACGGAAATGGCAAAGAAGAAACGCCGCAAGGCGGCAAAGAAGCGCAAGAGCGCGAAGCGACGCGGGAAACGTCGCCGCTAACAAAAAGCTCTCCGATGTTAGTCGGAGAGCTTTTTGGTGTGGAATCCGCGGTTGGCACTTGGAGCGCCAGTATACCATCTTCTGTTATCCTCGCGGCTAAAGCCCGTCCGAGAGCGTCCGAGTCGTTCGGAGTAACTTAGGCTCGCCCGATTAGGGAGGCGGGAATCCGGTCGTTAAGGATTAAGGATGTCCGCCGAGGGACGGATTCGTCCTCTGGCGAAAACGATTAAGGATTTCTTCCTTCTATGCTAGTATACCCCCATGTTTGGGGTTTTTAAAAAGCTTTTGGGCGATTCCGACACGGGCAAACTGAAACCGCTCTACGCGAATGTGGAGCGGATAAATGCGTTGGAACCAACTGTCAAAAACCTCTCCGCGGAGACATTCAGGAAAAAGACAGCGGAGCTTAAAAGACGGCTCGGTGCGATTGAAGAGAACACCTCCTCCCTGACTCCTCCCTCAACTGAGGGGGGAAAGAAAACGAGTGGCGAAACGCTTGACACTCTCCTCCCCGAAGCGTTCGCCCTCGCGCGCGAAGCGGCGCGGCGCACGCTTGGCGAGCGGCACTTTGATGTCCAGCTTCTCGGCGGTCAGGTGCTTCATAACCGCGGCATTGCGGAGATGCGCACCGGAGAAGGAAAGACCTTGGTGGCGACTCTCCCCGCGTATCTGAACGCGCTTGAAGGAAAAGGAGTGCATATCGTAACGGTCAACGACTACCTCTCGCGGCGCGACGCGGTCTGGATGGGACAGATTTACCACCTGCTTGGGTTGAGTGTGGGAGTGATAAATCATGATTCGTCGTTCCTGTACGACCCTTTGCATACAGCACAAGGCACAGAGGCACAAAGTTCAAACAAAACACAAACCCCGCAAAACACAAACGGGGGAGATACTTTAGATAGAAAGAGGGATGAACTCGGGAGTTTCAAAGTAGTGCATGAATTTCTGCGGCCGTGCACAAGACGCGAAGCGTACGCGGCGGACATCACCTACGGGACGAACAACGAGTTCGGGTTTGACTATCTGCGCGACAATTTGGAATACAGTTCCGAGCGGCTCCGTCAACGGGACTTTCATTACGCCATTATTGACGAGGTTGACTCCATTTTGATTGACGAGGCGCGCACGCCCCTCATCATCTCCGCGCCGGTTGCCGACTCAGAAAATCTCTACGCGCGGTTTGCGGATATTGCGCGAGGGCTCGCGCGCGACGCCGACTTTACCGTTGACGAAAAGCAAAAGGCGATTCAACTGACTCCCGCGGGGATTGAAAAGGCGGAGAAGGCGCTTGGGGTGGAGAACATCTACACCGAGAAAGGCATCAAGTTCGTGCATCATCTGGAAACGGCGGTGCGCGCCAAAGCGCTCTTTCATCTGGACAAAGAATATGTGGTGAAGAACGGAGAGATTGTGATTGTGGACGAATTCACCGGCCGGCTCATGCCCGGGCGGCGCTGGAGCGAAGGACTCCATCAGGCGATTGAGGCGAAAGAGGGAGTCGCGGTGCAGAAAGAGTCGCGCACCTTCGCGTCCATCACCTTCCAGAATTATTTCCGACAGTACTCGAAGCTCGCGGGTATGACCGGCACGGCGAAGACCTCGTCCGAGGAGTTTTACAAAGTGTACGGGCTTGATGTCGTCTCCATTCCGACCAACAAACCGTCGGCGCGGAAGGACCAGAACGACCAAATCTTTCAGACGGAGCGCGGCAAGTTCAAGGCCATCGCCCGCAAGGTCGCGGCGCTCAACAAAGCGGGCCAACCAGTGCTTATCGGCACCGTCTCCATTGAGAAAAACGAAGTGCTCTCGGAGTATCTCAAGAGCGAGGGAGTTCCGCACGAAGTGCTCAACGCCAAGAACCACGAGCGTGAAGGCGCGATTATCGCGCAGGCGGGACGGAGAGCGGCCGTGACGGTTGCGACCAACATGGCGGGGCGCGGCGTGGACATCAAACTTGGCGGGAACCCCGCGACGAAAGAGGAGTATGAAGCAGTCAAAGCGCTTGGCGGTCTTTTTGTCCTCGGCACGGAGCGGCATGAAGCGCGGCGCATTGACAATCAACTTCGCGGCCGCTCCGGCCGCCAGGGCGACCCGGGCGAGACGCAGTTTTTCGTCTCTATGGAGGACACGCTCATGCGCGTCTTCGCGCATGACACCATCAAGAATATGATGGGACGATTCGGCATTCCGGAAGACGAGCCGATTGAAAATCGGATTATCACACGTTCGCTTGAGACCGCGCAGACAAAAATAGAGGGGTTCAACTTTGACTCGCGCAAGCATGTGCTGGAGTACGACAATGTGTTGAACCTCCAGCGCACGGTCATCTATGAGCGCCGCCGAAAGATTCTCCTCGGCGGCCCGGAAGCGGTGGACGAGTACCTCAATCTCTTACAGATTCAACCTCGAATTGCGGGGTCCGAACAAGGTTCGACCTTGAATCGGGAAAAAGGTCAGACCTTAACGTACCCCTCAAGGTCTGACCTTGAATCGGGAAAAAGGTCAGACCTTAACGGGTTTGCAGAAGTGGTAGCGCAGAAAAAACACCACCTCGGCGCCGACTTTTATCCCGCCATTCAGCGGCTCATCCTCCAGACCATAGACCTCTTCTGGGTGGAACATCTGGAAGTCATGGATTACCTGCGCGGCTCGGTGAACCTGCGCGCCTACGGCCAGCGCGACCCGCTGGTGGAATACAAAAAGGAAGGGCTGAAGCTTTTTAAGGAGATGGAAGAAAATATCGTGGCGCAAGTGCTCAACATTCTCCCGCATATTGCGGTTTCCTCTCAAGGTCTGACCTTGGATCGGGAAAAAGGTCCGACCTTGTCTGGCCCCCGTCTGCAGGAAGTTCACGAACAAGCGCAACTTATCGGAAGCGGGGATGAAGAATCGGATGCGAAGCATCATGGCAACCAAGGTCCAGTAAGGCCCGACCTTACATCGGGAAAAAGGTCGGACCTTTCAGGTCAGACTTTAACGAATCCCGACGGCTCGAAACTTGGCCGCAATGACCCCTGTTACTGCGGGTCGGGGAAGAAATATAAGAAGTGCCACGGAGCTTGAGTTTTACCCCCTCACCTCTGGAGAGTGGGAGATGCAGAGCCAGTAACTTTTTATGGGAAAAGACTTCTACAATCTTGCAACGGTATGAAAGAAACCGAATCGTTAAAACTGGCGCGGACATTTCTTGGGAAAAAAGTTGAGGTCGTATTCGACCGGCCGGTTGGGGCGCGACATCCAAAGTATGATTTTGTGTACGAGCAGAATTACGGAAACATTCCCGGCGTTCCCGCTCCCGACGGCAAAGACCTTGACGCCTTTTTTCTCGGAACAATGAAACCTTTGCAGAAAGCGAGGGGAACATGCGTCGCGATTATTCATCGTCGGGATGATGATGACGATAAATTGGTGGTCGTGCCAAAAGGATTTAGTCCGAGCGATGAAGAAATCATAAATCTCGTTCATTTTCAGGAACAATTTTTCGATTCGGTTGTAGTTAGAAGATAGCATTCTATACATTGACCATCGCGGTCGCGCGTGCAAAGAGCGGCGTGGTTAGATAACGAGTATATTCTAATGTTCTTGAGAACATCAGAATAAAGAAAGTCATTATGAAAATCATTCGAAAGTGGGCCTGGGTGTCATGGTGTTCAAGGACGGGAAGGTGCTTATGGGAAAACGCAAAAACACGCATGGCACTGGAGAATGGGCGTGGCCCGGAGGGCATTTGGAGTATATGGAATCGTTTGAAGGTTGCGCAAGGCGTGAAGTTCGAGAAGAAACAGGCATGGAAATAGAGAGCATTCGGTTCCTCCGTCTTCTCAACCTCAAAGCCTATGCGCCAAAGCATTATGTCGATATCGGCTTGCGGGCAGACTGGAAGAGCGGCGAGCCGAAGGTGCTTGAAAAAGAGAAATGCGAGGAATGGCGATGGTTCTCTTTGGACAATCTTCCCTCACCGGTTTTTGCGACTATTCCGACCTATGTGGAAGCGTACAAAACCGGCAAGAATTTCTTTGATGCGTGAATGTATTTTTGCACAAAACCCGCCAAGAGGCGGGTTTTGTGGTGTGGAGCCAAGGGGGATCGAACCCCTCTATCCGAATGACAGTTACGGATTCCTCACCGTGAGGTGGCCCCGTATATGGCTCCACGCTCAAAAGCATATCACAAATGAAAATCCGAGCCGTAAAGCTCGGATTTTCGGGGATTCAAACGAATCCGTAACTGTCAGTAGAGGAGTATACGGAAAGAGGAAATAAAGTCAAGACCATTTGTGGATAACCTATTGCAGGTTACTATATCGTACATATGCCTCATATACATGACAAAATTGACTTCACGGTTGAGGTGTTTATCGTACACAAAGACAAAGTGCTTTTGCGCATGCACGACAAGTACCAGAAGTGGATGAGCGTCGGCGGGCACATAGAGTTGGATGAGGACCCCGTGGAAGCGGCGCATCGGGAGGTGAAAGAAGAAGTGGGACTGGACATTGAACTGGTGGGCAATCAGAGAATATTTCACGATGTTGACCATAGCCGCGAGCTCATCCCGCCTATCGCGCTTAATCGTCATCACACCAACACCGAAGGACATGAACACATAACGCTTGTGTACTTCGCTCGGGCGGAGAGTACGGCCGTCAAGGCGCAATACGAAAACGACAAAAGCGAGGAGTGTCGGTGGTCCTCCCGGGAAGATTTGGAGGCAATGGACCTGTGGCCAAATGTGCGCGCCTACGCGCTCGCGGCGCTTAAAAGGTTAGGAACAAAATAAATCCCCAAAATAACATTCCAACATTCTGCAGAATGTTGGAATGACATTGGAAGATATATATTGTATAATATTTTTCTCCGCATCGTAGTTTGATAAGATACAGCGTTATGAAGAAGAAACCGGCAAAAAGGGAAAAAGGAATTGTGGTGGCGGTCTCCGGTGGGTTCGACCCCGTGCATATCGGGCATGTCCGGCTGTTTAACGGAGCGAAGAAGCTCGGGGACAAACTCGTGGTGATACTGAACAACGATAACTGGCTCCTCACGAAGAAGGGCTTTGTCTTTATGAATGAACGCGAGCGCAAAGAGATTCTTGAGTCGTTCTCTGCGGTGGATGAAGTGGTCATCACGGCGCACAAAAAGAACGACCCGGACCGTAGTATCTGCCGCGAACTGCACAAACTCAAACCCGACATCTTCGCGAACGGCGGCGACCGCGACAAGGCGGATGCGCAAAACAAACGCTCCTCGCTCAATCCGGAGGCCGTTCTCTGCGAGCGGCTCGGCATCAGGACCGTGTTCAATGTCGGGAAGGGAGGAAAGGTTCGTTCCAGCTCGGAGTTGGTGAATCGGTTTAGAGATACTCACTAGTGTCGTGTCATTCCAACGGTTAAAGCCCGACGGCTTGTCCGTATAGGGAAAGTGGGAATCTAGATGAATCTCGTTCAGTCCTAGTTCCTCGCTTTCGCGAGGATGACGATTCTTGCCTCGTTTCAGCCACACTACTTTTGTGTTATATTCAGGAAATGAGCGCGATTGTTGAGGTGCAAAATCTGGTCAAGACATTTGGGTCCGTCCGCGCGGTGGACGGGCTTTCGTTCACTGTGGAAGGGGGAACCATCACGGGGCTTTTGGGACCGAACGGGGCGGGGAAGACGACGACCATTCAGATGCTCCTTGACCTCATCACGCCGACCTCTGGCGCGGTGCGGATATTTGGAAAAGAGTACCGCACCGCCCGCGAAGAGATTCTCGGCGCGCTCAATTTCTCCTCGCCCTATGTCTCCCTTCCGGGGAACCTCACGGTCTGTGAAAACCTGCTCACCTTTGGTCGGCTCTACGGTGTCCGCGATATTCGGGGAAAAATCCGAAGCCTCTCCGATTTCTTCGGCATCGGCGAGTTTCTGTCCAAGATGACCTCGAATCTCTCGACGGGACAGCTCACGCGCCTCAACCTCACCAAGGCGCTTCTCAACGACCCAAAGCTCCTCCTTTTAGACGAGCCCACCGCATCGCTTGACCCCGACATCGCCGACCGGACGCGCGCGCTTCTCAAGCGCATTCAGAAAGAGCGCGGCGTTACGATTCTCTACACCTCGCACAACATGCAGGAAGTGGAAGAGATTTGCGACCGCGTCATTTTCATCCAGCACGGGCGGCTCAAAGACGAAGGAACGCCCTCCGAGTTGGTAACTAAATACGGGAGAGAAGACCTTAACGATGTTTTTTTGCATATCGCGAGGACGCAGTAAACATTTTGATATTTTGATATTTTGAAATAAAGAATATGGCAACGATTACACAATTTGAAGATTTGATCTGTTGGCAAAAAGCGAGAGAGTTTGCGAATCGCATTTTCGATATTACTGATAAGCCGATTTTTAAGGATTACGATTTGAAACGACAACTACGCAGAGCGGCTATTTCTCCGATGTCTAACATTGCCGAAGGTTTTGGTCGGGGCACAAGGGCGGAATTTGTCGATGCACTTTACACTGCAAGAGGAGAGGTTAGCGAAGCAAGGAGTCAGTTGTATATAGCTTTTGACCGTATGTATCTTAATAAAACGGACTTCGAAAAAGGTTTGTCCTTAAGTGACGAATGTGCGCGACTCATCCAAAGTTTTTCAAAAAAGATTAAGCTGAATGTGCATCGCGGCACGCAGTTCAAATAACTCAAAATGTCTAAATTTCTAAATCTCAAAATATGAAATGGCATCGTATCAACGCACTGCTCATCCGCCACCTCTATCTCTATCAGAGGAGCTTTCCGCGCATCTTAGACATTGTCTACTGGCCGGTCATGGAACTTCTCGTGTGGGGGTTCTTGAGCGTCTATATTGAGAAGATGGGTGTCGGCGGCTTCAATGCCGTCACGGTTCTTCTCGGCGCGGTGATTTTCTGGGATTTTCTCAATCAGTCGCAGAAGTCCGTCTCCATCGCGTTTTTGGAAGAAATCTGGGAGAAAAATCTCCTCAATATCTTTGTGACACCCCTGCGGCTTTCCGAGTTTTTCATCTCCACACTCCTCGTCGGACTCGTGCGGCTCATCCTTGTCGGCATTATTCTTACGGCGCTTTCATTCCTTCTCTATCGCTTCGATCTCTTTAGCTTAGGTTTTGCGCTCATTCCGTTTGTGCTCAACCTCTTTCTCTTTGGGTGGGCACTCGGGCTTTTCGCAAACGCCATCATCTTGCGCTTCGGGACATCCGCGCAGATTCTCGCGTGGGGCTTTATCGTGCTCATCCAGCCCTTCTCCGCAGTATTTTATCCGGTCTCCGCGCTCCCGTCGTTCCTGCAGGGAGTTGCCTACCTGCTTCCGTCCACCTATGTCTTTGAAGGTATGCGCGCGGTCTTCACGACCGGCGCCCTCTCAACCGCGCACTTTTGGGGCGCGCTCGTCGCGAACGCCGCTTACCTCGCCTTCATGCTCTGGTTTTTCCTCAGGATGTTCGCGTATGTCAAACGCGAGGGGAAACTCCTGAAACTGGAAGGATAATAGAGGAGGTTAAGGTTAGGAAGCCGGATTGGGTTAAGATGTATGGTTATGTCCTAGTCCTAACCCTTGTACCAAACTGGCTTCTTAACCCTAACCTGATTCTCGGCTATACTACGCCTATGCTCAAAAAGGCATTTACACTTCTCGCTCTCGCCGTTCTGCCGATGTTCGCTCTGGCCGCCACCGTTCGCGTCGGCGATTATTTTCTGAAAGGCGCTGAGACCGTCTCTGACGACCTTTACACGCTCGGGGAGAGCGTTGTCTTTGCCGGTTCGGTCCACGGCGATGCCCTCGCCGCGGCGCGCACCGTCCAAAGCGAGGGAACACTCCGCGCTGACGCGCTCTTTGTGGGCGAGACCGTATTGGTCGGGGGAGTCGTGGCGGATGATGTACGGGTTCTCGGCGGGACAGTGCGGATTCGCGGAAAGATTGCGGGGGATGCGGTGGTTGTCGGCGCGAAGATTATTCTGGAAAAGGACTCCGTTGTTTCCGGAAATCTGTACGCAGTCGGTGGGGAAATTATTATTGCCGGGGTTGTTTCCGGCGAGGTAAAAACCGTCGGGGGATCTGTCCGCGTTTCCGGCTCTGTCGGCGGCACGGCTGAAATATGGGGAGAGGAAATAGAGCTTCTCTCGGGTGCTTCTGTAGGGAGTGACTTCATCTATCACGCGTCTCGCGAAGCAACTGTCGCTACCGATGCGTATATTGGCGGCGAGACGCTCTTTGATAAACAGAACGGCGCAGCGAAGGGCATTTGGTCGTCGCTCGCGTCCGGATTCGTTTCGTTCCAACTTCTCGCAACGCTCGCCGGAGCATTTTCTCTCTTTCTTTTGTTTCGGGAGCGCACCGAGGAGCTTCTTCTGGATGCGTCGGAGAATTTCTGGCAGCGGATTCTGCGGGGACTTTTGTTTTTCCTTATCGCGCCATTTGCGGGCGCATTTCTCTTTTTCACCGCAGTCGGCATTCCGCTCGCTTTTGCGCTTCTCGCGCTCTACCTTGCCGGACTCGTTTTCTCGGCATCATATGCGGGGATGCTTCTCGGCACCATGCTTTCGCGGCCGCTCTTTCGCTGCTCCGCGTTTCCGCTTTCCGCGCGCACTGTCTTTGTCGGCGTAGCCCTCCTCTCGTTCCTTCAAGCGGTTCCGTATCTGGGGTTTGCCGTACTGTTCCTTTTCACGCTTGCATCCTTCGGCTCAATTGGTACGATAGGATGGCGGCGTTTGAAGCAGACGCCCTAAAAAGAAAATAGAATACCTAATTTCGAGTATCGAAAAATATCCAATATCAAGAAAGAAACAAGAAAGCCAAAGAAGACGAACGGAGTTTTGAACTTGATTTTCTCTTACCGTGTTTTTGATATTCGGTATTTTCCAAGATTAGATATTCGAGATTCGATATTTTCTTGTTATGTCTCCTCTCATTAAATTCTTTGACCGTCTGGAAGACCGCGTGCGGGAGTTTCTTTCCCGCAGCCCCATTGCCTACGGCATTATCGGCGGCATTGCTGTTGTCATGTTTTGGCGCGGTGTGTGGCATACCGCTGACCTCATTGAAGCGGGAGGAAGTATTTTCGCGCCTCTCTTTACCGCGCCGGTCTCCACTGTTTTGAGCGCGCTCGCGCTTCTTCTCACGGGATTGTTCGTCTCCTTTTTTATCGGTGACCGGATTATCCTCTCCGGTCTCAAGCATGAGAAGAAGATAGAAGAGAAGACCGAAGCAGAAGTCCGCGCTGAAGGCGTGCTCCTTGTCGATATCTACAAAAAGGTTGAGAAGATAGAGAGAGATATCGCACAGCTTAAAGAGAATAAAGGTTAGGGTTAGGGGGCCGGAATAGATTAAGGTTAGGGTTAAGATGTCAGAAACCGAAAACAAACCCATACGCAGTTTCCGTGACCTGTATGTGTACCAACGGTCATATAATGCGATGCCCTCTGTAATGAAAGATGTAGTGCCCTTCCTTCCGAAGAAAGAATAATTTGACTTGCAGGACCAGTTATCCCGTTCCTCAAAAGCAGTTCCCCGACTCATCGCAGAAGGATATGCCAAACGTCATCAAATCTCCGGTTTCCAGAAATATATTGATGATGCGATGGCGGAAGCAAACGAAACTGCCGCCAGTCTGGAACAGTGCAGAGATTTATACAGTGAATATGTTGACACAACACTCTGTTCCAAACTGATCGCCGAATACGATGTCATTGTAGGGCAGTTGTATCAATTATGTCGAAGTTGGAAAAGTTTTGAACAACGGCAACCGAAATAGCTTTTCCTAACCTTAACCCTAACCCAATCTGGCTTCTTAACCTTAACCAATACTCATGTCCTCCCGCACCGTCGAACTCGGCTTCTTTTTTATACTGGCGGTAGCCGCCGCCGTCCTTTCCTTTTTCATCTTCAAGCCGTATTTGAGCGCGCTTTTTGCGGCGCTCGTGTTCTCCATCGCGTTTCGTCCGGTACATAAGTTTTTTTTGCGCAGGAGGATGCGTGAAGGTCTTGCGGCGCTGCTCACGCTTCTCTTCCTTTTTCTCGTTGTGTTGATTCCGGTAACTCTGTTCGGCTTTTTTATCTTTGACGACGCGCAGAAGCTTCTGACGCAAGTCCGCGCGGGCGCTCCCCTTTTGGAGCAGGTTGATGCATTCTCTGCGCCGATTGAGGAGCGCGTGCAGCGGTTCATTCCGGACGCGCGTTTTTCCCTTTCGGAATACTTGCGGGAAGGACTTTCGTTTCTGGTCGGAAATCTGGGGAGCGTCTTTTCTGGGGCGGTCTTGTTCGTCTTCAAGACCTTCGTCATGCTCCTCGCACTCTTTTATCTTTTTCGCGACGGGGAACATCTTCGCTCGTTTGCGGTGCAACTCTCTCCGTTGACGAACGAGTATGACGAGCGAATTCTGAAACGGCTGGAGGAGGCAATCGCGTCCGTGGTGAAGGGAAAGCTTCTCATCGTGCTCATTCAAGGGGTGCTTGCGGCTATCGGGTTCGCGCTCTTTTCGGTGCCGCACCCGGTACTCTGGGGAGCGGCGACTGCTCTTGCGGCACTGATTCCCGCGGTCGGGGTCGCGATTGTCTTTGTGCCGGTCGTCGTCTATCTTTTCTTCACCGGCGGCGCTCTGACTGCGCTTGGCGTTCTTATCTTCGGCGTCTGTATCGGCCTAATTGATAATTTTCTCGGCCCCATTCTGTATGAGCGTGGATTGCGGCTCCATCCCTTTCTCATTCTCCTTTCGGTTCTCGGGGGCCTCGCGTTTTTCGGTCCGGTCGGATTTCTTGCGGGTCCGGTTACGCTCTCGCTTCTTTTTGCGCTCCTTGATATCTACCCGCTGCTGTTTGAGCGAAAATCTTGAATATGCAAAAGACAGTATCCAGTATCCAAACAAACTTCACAAAACACAGTTTCTCCATCCTTCGGGGGATCTCCCGAAGGGAGACAAGAACCAAACGGGAAGATGAGTTTGTGTTTTGTTTGGTCTTTGTGAGGTTTGTGCTTTGGGGAGTTTTTGTTCTTCCTGCTCAAGGTGGAGCGTGTTATAAGGTTATGTTACAGTGTCTCCATGCGAGAGAGGCATCCAACCATTGTCACCCACGACGGCAAGTTCCATGCAGATGATGTATTCGCCGCCGCCGCGCTCCTCTTGTTTCTCAAAGGCGATGCAGAAGTTTTGCGTACCCGCGACCGAGAGAAGATTAAGCGCGCGGACTTTGTGATAGATGTGGGCGGAGAGTATGCGCCGGAGCGCAACCGTTTTGACCATCATCAAAAGGAGGGCGCAGGAGCGAGAGAAAACGGACTTCCTTTTGCCGCGTTCGGATTGGTCTGGAAGCACTTGGGAGAGAAGATTGCCGGCGGGAGTGACGCCGCAAAGAGGGTAGATACGAAATTAGTTCAGCCGCTTGATGCGTATGACAACGGAGTCGCGCTTTTTTCGGAGACCGCGTTCGGCGTGTATCCCTATGAACTTTCTGCCATCATTCAGGCGCTGAATCCTTCGTGGCGCGAGAATCAGGAGGAAACGGAAGAGCGTTTTCATGAAGCGGTTTTGTTTGCGGAGAAGCTCATCCTGCGGGAGATTGAAGCGGCGCAGGCAGAGAGCGAGGCGCGGGGAAAAGTTGAGGAGGCAGTGAAGAACGCCGCTGATGCGCGGCTCGTTGTCTTGAATGAAGACCTTCCGTGGAAAGAGACGCTCGCGCGATTTTCCGCGCCGCTCTTTGTGGTGCACCCGCAGGAGAAGCAATGGTTTGTGGAGTGCGTGCGGGATAATCCGAGTATTTTTGTGAACAGAAAGGACTTGCCGGAGTCGTGGGCAGGACTTCGGGATGAAGAATGTGTGTGCGCGACCGGCGTGCCTGATGCAGTGTTCTGCCATCGCAACCGATTCATGGCGGTCACGAGGTCGCGGGAAGGCGCGATACAACTTGCACAGAAAGCCCTTGCGAGTTGAAATTCCAATATACAAGCACCAAATCACAAACAAATTTCAATGACCAAAAATGCAAATTCAAATTAGGAATTCTGCGTTTGAGATTTTGTAATTGGAACTTTGATATTGTTTGTGATTTGGTGCTTGTAATTTGTGATTTATAAAAGATATGGCTTTTGTCGACGAAATCACGCTCCATCTCAAAGCTGGCGACGGCGGAAGCGGCATTGTTTCTTGGCTCCACGAAAAAGGGAAGGAGTTTATGGGTCCTGCCGGTGGAGACGGCGGGAAGGGGGGTGATGTCTATTTTCTTGCGGTGCGCGATATTGCGCGGCTTGCCGGATATCGGTATGGCAACTCATTTCACGCGGGGCGCGGCAGTCCCGGCCAGGGAAAGAGCCGGCATGGAAAGAACGGAGAGGACCTCGTCCTTGAAGTTCCGATTGGTTCGGTGGTGACCAATCAAAAGACCGGACGGGTTCACGAATTGCTGCGTGAAGGTGAATGTATACTCGCGCTTCGCGGGGGCCGCGGCGGATTCGGCAACGAGCATTTTAAGGGCTCGCGCAATGTTCGCCCTTTGCAGAGTACCCCGGGGAAATCGGGCGAGCAGGCGGATTTTCAAGTGGAGTTGCGGCTTATTGCGGATGCGGGACTCGTGGGACTTCCGAATGCCGGGAAGTCCTCGCTTCTGAACGAACTTACCGCGGCTCACGCAAAGGTGGGAACATACGCCTTCACGACTCTTGAGCCCAATTTGGGGGTTTTTCACGGATTTATTTTGGCGGACATCCCCGGTCTTATTGAAGGAGCATCGGAAGGGAAAGGGCTAGGCACAAAATTCTTGCGTCATATCGCGCGCACCCGGGTGCTGTTGCACTGTATTTCGTTGGAGAATGGAAACCTTCTGCAAATCTACGCAACAGTCCGTAAGGAACTGGTGGCGCACGCGCCGGAACTCCGCGATAAAAAAGAAGTCATTGTGCTCACCAAGGCGGATACGCGCGGCGCAAAAGAAATCAAAAAAGCGGTTGCGGCTTTCAAGCGGAAGGGGATAGAGGGGCTCATTGTGTCCATCATTGACGACGCACTTCTTCAGAAGTTTAAGAAGCATCTGCATCTCTTACTGTCAACACCCGATGTTCAGAAATGTTCAGAAATAGGAGATGTGGTATAATATTTTTATGTCTCGACGCACCATCCTCGCGCCGCACGAACAGTATCATCTCTACAACCGAGGAAACAACAAAGAGGAGGTATTCCACTCTCGTGATGACTGTATCCGGTTTCTTTTCTATATCCTCTATCTGCAGTCGCCGGTCGCGTTCCCCGAAGTGTCTCGGCATGCCGCCGCGTTTAGAAGAAGCGGAACATTTGCGGTTCCAGAAGAGGTAGAACGCGATGTTATTGCTCGCCGCTTTGTTGTCTTGCGAGCCTTTTGTCTGATGCCCAATCATTTTCATCTTCTTGTTGAAGAACGCGCGGACGGAGGTATCTCAAAGTATATGCAGCGCGTATTGAATGGGTATTCAAAATATGCAAATGTGAAATACCCGAAACGACACATCGGTCATGTCTTTCAGGGTCCTTTTAAGAGCGTGCGTCAAAAAAGGAACGAACAATTGCTGTATCTTTCCGCGTATCTGCACCGGAACCCCAGAGAACAGAAGGATTGGAGAGGAAAGGAACACGAATACCCCTGGTCAAGCTTTCAGGACTTTGTCGCCGTCAATCGGTGGAGGGATTTGCTTATGCCCGATCTCATTCTCGAACAGTTTCAGAGCGGGAAAGGTTACAAACAATTTGTTGATACGAGTCCAGCGAAAGCAGAGTATAATAAAGAACTCTTTGACGATGATATCGTTTTTGGAGTTGAGATGGAGAAAGGTGAAAAGAGTGTATAACATTATACCACACCGTAATCCTGTCAACACCCGATGTTGACAGGGGGAGGGGGAAAGATATGAGCGACTATTTTCCTACGATTGGTTTAGAGATTCACGCGGAACTCAAGACGCGGACAAAAATGTTCTGCGACTCCAAGAACGACCCGGACGAAACGCGCCCGAATGTGAATATCTGCCCGGTCTGCCTGGGACATCCGGGAACTTTACCGGTCATAAACAGAGAAGCAGTGAGACAGGTACTCCGGGTCGGCGTTGCTGTCGGGGGCAATCTGGCGGATTGTACAGAATTCGACCGCAAGAATTATTTTTATCCGGATATTCCAAAAGGGTACCAGATTAGCCAATACGCATCTCCGCTCGTTTCTGGAGGCGCTTTGAACGGCGTTGCGATAACGCGTGTGCACTTGGAAGAAGATACCGCCACTCTCGTCCATGAGGACGAGACGCGGATAAACGCGGATGGCCAACATCCGCTGATATCCGCGGATAAAAATCAGCGACCATCTGCGTCTCTGGTGGATTTCAATCGCGCCGGAGTTCCGCTCATGGAGTTGGTAACCGAGCCAGTTATCCACTCCGCAAAAGAGGCGGCCAACTTTGCGCGCGAGCTTCAGCTTCTACTCCGATATCTTGGAGCATCGGATGCGAATATGGAGAAAGGGGAGATGCGGGTGGAGGCGAACATTTCTGTCGCAGGAGCGCCGGAAATCGTTTTTGATTCTATCCGCGACAATCCGCGTCCGTATCCTCGTGCATCCGCGATATTGGGAACGAAAGTGGAAGTGAAGAATCTCAATTCGTTTCGAGCGGTGGAGCGGGCGATTGATTATGAAGTGAAACGACAGAGCGAGATTCTTCTGAGTGGAGAGGAGGTTATACAGGAGACGCGCGGATGGGACGAAGACGCACAGCAAACCTTTTCACAGCGGCGCAAGGAAGAGGCGCACGATTATCGTTACTTTCCCGACCCGGACCTTCCGAAATTGCTCATACGCGAGATACCGGAATTTACTCGCAGCGCTCTCCGAAAAAGTTTGCCGGAACTGCCGTGGCAGAAACGTTCCCGTCTTGAACGCGATTTCGGTCTCGGGGCCGACGCGGTCTCCCTGTTCATCGAGTACCCCGAAGCCGCAAGTTTTTTACAAACAGTGGCACGGACGCTCGACGACATGTCGGCAACGGTTCTCGCGGTGAATTACATAACCTCCGACTTGTTCCGTCTCGCCAAAAGGGAATCGGACATAGACCGCGCGTTCACGGTTCTCAAATTCAAGCCAGAAAGTTTCGTCGCGCTTATTCGCATGATTCAAAAGAGAGAACTTTCTTCGCGCGGAGCCAAGGACATCCTGGCAATCATGTACGCGGAAGGCGGGGAACCCGCGGCGATTGCGAACAGCCGCGGGCTCATCCAAAAGAGCGACGAAACCGAACTGAAGAAAGTCGTTCAAACGATTCTTGATGCGAACGCGAAGGTGGTCGCCGATTACAGGGACGGTAAAAAGTCCGCGCTTCAATTTTTGATAGGGCAGGGGATGAAGGCAACGCGCGGCAGCGCAAATCCGGAGACGCTGAGTGAACTTATCAGAAAGGCAATCGGGTGATCTTTCGGATAGAGTAAATCTGTAGGGTTCAGTACACAGTGATGTGCTGAACCTTTTTCGTTGTACGGAAAAGGTGTCAAGCACAGGTTTTGCATTATGATATTTTGACTCGACTCTGTCAAGATAAGTGCGCGCGCATTTATTCCGGACGGATTTCCCGCATCAGTCGGACGATAGTTAGGCCCCGGAGAGAAGAGCAATGATATTTTTTCATTCTAGTATTTCCTCAGTGAAACACCGCGGGCGCGAGGCAGAAGATCCGAGTGATTCCTGGAGTCGGTGAGTTGCCGAAAAAACAGCGCAGTTTGCGTCTGATATCGGATTTTCTTTGATGTTTCACCGCGACAGATTTTACGCGGAAAGAGTATGAAACATTTTAAATTCATTTTAGGAATTTTTTTTGCGCGGAGTGTGGCATTTAGTTTCGCTCCGAAGGCGCGCGGGATTTTACGATAGTGAGCATCATCTCTGGTTTTATTTTTCTCACTCCGTTTTTCTACCAGAAAGCTGGTTCGCGGACTCTTTTTGGGACTGATTTCAACTGCGTAGTAAATAAGTGTGCTCGCCTGGTCGTCCTTGGGTTGGTGAGCCGGGGGAAATGCCGAAGGAATTCTAAGACGATTCTGTCCGATACTTGTCTTCTTTTCCACCTCGGAAGTCCGAGAAGTGGCGATTTGTCCACAGTTCTCGGAAGGTGTCCGATATAATGTATCTGTCCTTTAGAACTCCTTTTTATGAGCACTGAACTCATCTTTGACGGAAAAAGATTCATATCCTCGCGTGATGCGGCAAAGATTTCCGGGTATGCGCCGGATTATATCGGACAACTGTGCCGGAGCGGCCGGCTTGTGGCGCGGCACATTGGACGGAACTGGTATGTCAGTGAGGAATCTCTTCTTTATCACAAGGCGCTCAATCTCAATACTGACCCGGCGAAAGCATTGCGTCTTAATGGAAAGGGAACGGCCCCGGCTGGCAGGCGGTACGACGGGAAGGCGGAGCCGTCAGTTGGTAAGGTTCTCTCGGAGAATCTACTCACGCCGTCGCTTTCCGCGCGCATGCTTCCGGATGCTCGGACGCTCCAGGTGAATGTTGCATCGTTTCCCTCGCCCTATCTTCGTCCGCTTCTTTTGCAAGGCACCCGGGCCGCGCTCGCAAAGATCGGAACCATTTTGCTTTCCGTCTCGCTCATTTTCGGAGGATACTCGTTTACGAGCAGTTCACTTCCGCAGGCGATATTGGAAGGTACGCCGCGTATCGTTTCTGCGGCAGGCGCAATTCTTGAAACCGCGCTTCGCGATTTGTCCACGCTCGCGGCGCCGCTTGCGTCTGCGATTCGCGAAAGCGCCGACTCTTTTTTTTCTGTTGCTCCGAAAGCTGCGGATGAGTTTCTTGCAGAGGTCGGCGCGCGCGCCGCGGGAGCGCCGCGCGCAATCGCGCGCGGTGCCGATAAACGGGCTGCCATCTTTTTTCATTCCGTTGAAGAGGTGCGCGCCGACCCGGCTGCTTTCGCGAGCGGGCTCGTTCACTCTGCGACGAATTTGGCAAGCGCATGGCGTACGAGTGCGGAGCTTTCTTTCACGCGCGCAGCAGCGGCAGTTGAGAGTAGCGTGCTTCACGCGATCGAGTTTGCGCGTTCGTCCCTCCAAGGTGGTGCATTGTTTGCGCAGGAGAGTTTGGCGCACGCGGTGAAGATTCTCACGATTTCTTTTTCTGACGCTGCTTCTTCCGCGCTCGCGGCTACGGCATCCGCGCGGGACGGATTTCTTGCGCCATTTGAGAACGCGGCGCGCGGAGTCAAGGAAAACATTGATGTAGCGCTTGCCCGCGCCGCGCGCGGCGCAGCCGCGCTCGCGGAGCGCTCCCGTTCTCTTTTTCGTCTCGTTCGCGCGCCGTTGCGGCAAGAAAAAGAAAGTATATCCCTGGTGGAGCCGCGCGCGACACCTTCTTTGTCTGCGCCGCTTCCGGAATCTGCGCTTGAGCGACCGCAGCTGACGCTCCGCGAGCGCACGCTTACGGTAACAGGTTCTGCGTCTCCCTCGGTGCCGCCGACTATTGTAGAGAAGACGACCGAGCGCATTATCGTGGGGGATATATCGCGGCGGGAGGTTGAGGAGAAAATTACCTCCCTCCAAGCGCGACTTGCTGCAGATATCGCAACCGTCCGCACCGCAACCGCCCAGACCGTCGCCGCTACGCAGTCAAACACAACATACATCAACAATGTCTATACAGCGGTGGCAGGAACCAATAACTTGGACCGTGTTGGTGATTTGGACCTTGATGACCCGACCATTCTCCGCGGCACCATGGCAAACACGAGCGTGTCCAATATCTTCGGTTCATTTACTTCGCTCTCTGGCGGCGGCCTCACTCTCTCCGGAGGCGCGACCATCGGGAACGACCTCACGGTTTACGGCACCATCATTCCCGCGCTTATTGCCGCCACTTCTTCCATTTCCGCTCCGTATGTTGTCGCTTCATCTACCAGCGCCACCTCTACATTTGCGGGCGGCTTTGCGGTGCAGACGGATAAACTTGTTGTGGAAAGTGGAAGCGGCAATGTGGGACTCGGCACCACCTCTCCTTCCTCCGCACTTTCAGTGCAAGGAGCCTCCTATTTTTCCGGAACTTCCTTTTTCGGTGGCGCGCTCACCGCGACTTCCACCGCAAGCGCCGCTTCCTTCATCGCGACATCCGCTTCTGCCACCTCCACCTTCGCGGGGGGTCTCGCCATTGAAACCAGCGGGTTTGTCTACGACTTCAGCTCAAATCGGGTCGGCATCGGCACTACCTCTCCCCGAAGCACTCTGCATATTGACGCGACTGACGGTCTTACCATTCCTTCCGGCACGACCGCGCAACGCGCAAGTACTCCCTACATTGGCACCATCCGCTACAACAACACCACTTCCCAGTTTGAAGGATACAGCGGTAGTACCTGGGGTTCGCTCGGGGGACTGATTGATGTTGACCAAGATACCTATGTTTCTGCCGAGGATTCCGCAGGCGCAGACAACGACCAGCTTAAATTTTTCACCTTCGGCAGTCAGCGAATGATTATTGATTCAAACGGCCGCGTGGGCATCGGCACTACCTCTCCCTACGCCAAGTTCTCCCTCCACGCGCAGACGAGCGACACGCAGACCAACCCCGTTATCTTTGATGTTTCAAGCTCAACTCCCACCGCGACTTCCTCTCTCTTTGCCGTTTTGCGTAGCGGTTTTGTCGGAGTGGGCACCACCTCTCCTTCCAAGACCCTCTCGGTGCAGGGGCAGTGCGTAACTGCTGATACGCGTTTGCGCCGCAGACGGCGCAAGAAAGGGAAAGTCGGAGGGAAAAGGTCTGACCTTAAAT
>CAYJWA010000008.1:0-21047 GCA_964373775.1 uncultured Candidatus Saccharibacteria bacterium
GTCATTCGGGGCGGCCCGCAGGCAGGCGCCCTGCGGTGCCGCTCTCAATTTTTACAAGTTTGTTTTGATGGGACTGTTGCCGAATGGCAAAAATGATGATTTTGCCACGCAGGAATAAGGATTATTTTGGATAAAAATGCCTCAAAACGGCATTCGGCAACAGTCCCTTGATTATTTCTGCCATGTTCTATGCTTCCTGTTCCATATTTCATTTCCTTACGGTTATCCACACCCCTCTCTTGTAGTCCTGATTAGCAGGAGTATACTGATACCTATGAACAGAAAACGGGGGTTCACTCTCATAGAGTTGTTGGTGGTCATCGCCATTATCGGTCTCCTCTCGTCCATCGTCTTCGCGAGTTTGGGAAGCGCGCGCGCCAAAGGCAGAATCGCTGCCGCACAGGGCTCAATGCGTAGCTTCCAAGCAGCCGCGTCTCTTTGCCTTGATGACGGTACCGCTTTAGGTACGCCGGGAGCGGGAACGGCCGTCTGCGCTGGTTCAGCCGCCAAGTATCCGACGCTACCTCCGGGGTGGAACTATTCCGGGACACCCGATCTCACCACCAGTGATGGAGACTTCTCCGTTGCGGCAACGGGCGACTCAAAGACCATCACCTGCACGGTAGCTGGCTGCGTAACCTCATAATCTTATCCGTACCCGTTCTCCTCTTGTTATAAAAGATTTAACAATAGCGTTATAGCGAGTATGAAAAATAATAAAAAAAGTGGGCTTGCCCGGCGCATTGGCGGTTTTACCCTCATTGAGCTTTTGGTCGTGATTGCGATTATCGGTATCCTCTCGTCCATCGTCTTCGCGAGTTTGGGAAGCGCGCGCGCCAAAGGCAGAATCGCTGCCGCACAGGGCTCAATGCGTAGCTTCCAAGCAGCCGCGTCTCTTTGCCTTGATGACGGTACCGCTTTAGGTACGCCGGGAGCGGGAACGGCCGTCTGCGCTGGTTCAGCCGCCAAGTATCCGACGCTACCTCCGGGGTGGAACTATTCCGGGACACCCGATCTCACCACCAGTGATGGAGACTTCTCCGTTGCGGCAACGGGCGACTCAAAGACCATCACCTGCACGGTAGCTGGCTGCGTAACCTCATAATCTTATCCGTACCCGTTCTCCTCTTGTTATAAAAGATTTAACAATAGCGTTATAGCGAGTATGAAAAATAATAAAAAAAGTGGGCTTGCCCGGCGCATTGGCGGTTTTACCCTCATTGAGCTTTTGGTCGTGATTGCGATTATCGGTATCCTCTCGTCGGTTGTGCTCGCGTCTCTCAACACTGCTCGCCTGAAGGCGCGGGACACGCGGAGGGTTTCGGATATTAGGTCCATTCAGCTCGCTCTGGAGTTTTACTATGATTCGCTCGGGCAGTATCCGACGAGCATTCTCGGACTTGTCGGCGGAGGCAATGGGCAGTCGCTTCCCGCGGAGCCGAAAGACCCGCAGGGGGGGGCCTACCGCTATGCGTATAAAACCGTGAGTTCCCAAGTGATCGCGTATCATTTGGGCGCAACGCTTGAGCAGGCGCCGGACGCCACAACATTGGTCAACGGCGACCTTGATATGAACTCGTCAGGCGCAACCAATTGGACCAATGGTTTCAGCGGCTCTGACGCGACAGTCGCTGTCTATGATATCAGCAATGTGTCTGCGCCGTAGATAGCACGAATTCCTTTTCCTTTTCCTTTTCCTTTTCCTTTTTGTTTTATGCAGAACCTCCCTATCGGAGGTTTTGTTTTGGCGCTGTTTCCCGTCTATAATGAACCTATGCTTTTTCTCGGGACAGCATTTTTCTTTCTCTTCGGGACGATTGCGGGGAGTTTCCTCAATGTGTGGGTTCTTCGCCACGGCGCGTCCGGGTTTTCCGGCCGGCCTGTCTGTGCCGGCAGGTCGCGCTGTCTCTCGTGCGGAAAAGCGCTTGTCTGGCTGGAACTTATTCCGCTTCTGAGTTTCTTTTTTCAGCGCGGCCGTTGCCGCTCGTGTCGCAGCCGTATTTCTTTGCAGTATCCGCTGGTTGAACTTATCACCGGTTTGGTCTTTGCCGCCATTTTTTGGAAAGAAGCACCGTCTTTTTCTGCTCTTGATTCTTTATTCCTCCTTCCTCCTTCCTCCTTCCTCCTTCTGCTCGCTCTCTGGAGCGAGCTTATCGCCATCACTGTCTACGACCTACGGCACAAGATTATCCCCGACTCTTTTGTGTATGGCTTTATTTTTCTTTCTTTTCTTTATCTTCTTCTTTCATCCCTTATGCTTCATCCTTCATCCCTCATTGACTTTGCGGGTGGTCCGTTCCTCGCACTCTTCCTTGCTTCGGTCTGGTTTTTTTCCCGCGGGCGGGCGGTTGGGCTCGGGGACGCAAAACTCGCATTGGGCTTGGGGTGGTTTCTGGGGGCGGTCGGCGGACTCTCCGCATTTGTGCTCGGTTTTTGGCTTGGCGCGTTTTTTGCGAGTGCCGCGCTTGCTCTGCGCTTTGTCTCGTCCCGCGTCCCTTTCGCTCCTGCGTTGAAATCACGGCTCAAAAATCTTACCATGAAGTCAGAACTCCCGCTCGCGCCGTTTCTGATTGCGGGAACATTGATTGTGTATCTTACCGGAGTTGATGTAACAGGACTCGGGATGCTCCTTTCGCAATAAATCCGAAGCGCGAAATTCGAAATCCGAAATAATATCAAAATTCCGATGTTCAAAATTCAAAACAAGAAACATTTTAGTTTTCGTTCTCTGGGTTTGAGATTTGATCTTTCGAATTTATTTCGAATTTCGAATTTCGAATTTCGAATTTCGAATGGCTTTGCATTGGTGGAGCTTCTGGTTGCCGTGGCGCTCCTCGGTATCGCCGCTTCATCCGCGCTCTTGCTCTTCGGCGCAGTGAGCGACCGGCTGTTTCTCCGAAATCTTGCGTACGGAGTGGCGCTTTCCCTGAGGCAAGCGCAGAGTTACGGGGTCTCCGTGCGCGGCACTGATGCGACAGCATTTGAGGCGGGGTACGGGCTTCATTTTGAGGCGGCGAACAACCGGACTTTTCTCTTATTTGCCGACAAAAACAATGATGCGCGGTTTAACGGAACGCGCGGAGTGGAGTATGATATATCCGGGTGTTTCCCCAATACTGAGTGCCTCCAGGTTTTTCTCGTGGAACGCGAAAACCGCATTGAAAAGTTTTGCGGCGTGCTTGCGACGAGCGGCAGTGCGGAGGAGTGCAGCACTGATACCAGCGCGCCGCTCACTTACTTGGATATTTCATTTCGCCGCCCCGAGCCGGACGCGGTGATTGTTAGTAATCGGAGCGATGCCGGGGTGGAGCGGTACAAGGCGGCGCGCATCTACCTCGCCTCTCCGCGCAACGCGACGGAACAGGTGGAAGTTGCGAATACGGGACAGATATCGGTGAAATAGAAGTATGAATAAAGAAGTATGAATCATGGAAGAAAAGACAAAGAAGCAAGATGGCTTCGGCATAATTCAGTATTCAGTATTCATAATTCATTCCAGCGCGGGTTCACCCCGTCACGAGAAGACGGCGTTGCGGAGCAGTGTTCTGGAACAGCATATATGTTTACTGACCAAAGTACATCTCCCGATTATTTGGGAGAATATGCACACCGCAAGAGAACGACGCCGTCTTTCAGTGCGGGATTCACGCTGGTGGAGATGATTATCGCTTTTGGCGTCTTTGCGGCGGTTATGGTGATTGCCGCGGGAAGTCTGGTCTCGCTTATGGACGCGAATCGCAAGACGCAGGCCGAGAAAACCGTTGCAAATAACTTGCATTTCGCGTTGGAGAATATGTCGCGGAGTTTGCGCATGGGGAGAGCATATCACTGCGGTTCTGCGGGGGTTTTGAGCGAGCCGCGCGACTGCCCGGAAATTCCGGAGTCGTTTCTGTCGTTTGTCTCGGCAGAGGGGGACATGGTGGCGTATCAGCTTGCGGGGACTGCGATTGAACGGGCAGTACGCCGCGCGAGCGAGAGCGGACCGCTTGTTTTTATGCCGCTGACCGCGCCTGAAATACAGGTGGAGCGCCTACAGTTTTTTGTGGACGGCGCACCGTCCGCGGATAAGAGGCAGCCGCGGGCGCTTATTCTCGCGGGCGGTGTCATCAAAGGAAAGGGGGGAATTGAATCGCGCTTTGACATTGAAACATTGGTGTCGCAGAGATTGCTGGATGTCAAAAAATAGAATTATGAATACTGTATTAAGAATTAAGGAGGGAAGCCGAATGGGAATTACATCCTCTCGGTTTTTCCATACCTCATACTTCATACCTCATACTTCATCTCACGGGGGCTTCACGATCATTGAGACCCTCGTCGCTCTCTCGATTCTCGCTCTTGCCATCACGGGACCCATGGCTCTTGCGGCGCGCTCTCTTGTTGCGGCGCGCGCCGCAGGACAGGAGGTCGTTGCTTTTTATCTGGCGCAGGAGGCGTTTGAATTTGTTAAAAATGTGCGCGACGGAAATGTGCTTGCCGGTGGAGGCGGAGCGTCTTGGCTCAAAGGATTGAATAGATGTATGGAGGTCGCGGGGTGCGGAATTGATGCAACCGCGCAGAAGCAGGAGGAACAGATCGTATCTTGTGATGAGGACAATAAGGACTGCACACTCTCTACGCATTTGGGTACTCCTGTCGCGTACGAAAAACTCAAGGGGTTGTACGGGTATCCGAAAACACGCGGGGAAAAGAGCGGTGAATGGGCAGAGACCATCTTCAAACGGAAAGTGGTTATCACCGCGCTGACCGATACCGAGACGACTGTCCGCGTCTTTGTTTCCTGGAATCCCGGCGCGGGAGGCGCGCGGACGGTTACCGTGAGCGGGAATATGCTGAATTGGTACAATCCATAAAACATGAAATATGTAACATGCAACATGAAGCATCAGGCGCGGCGCAAGGGTACATCTTGTGTTTCATATTTCATATTTCATATTTCATCTCAACGCGGTTTTACCCTTTTGTTTGCCGCGCTCGCCGGCAGTCTGCTCTTTTCCATCGGCGTTGCGATTGCGAATATCGCGGTGCGGGAACTCGCGCTTTCTTCCGCGGGGCGCGAATCGCAGTTTGCGTTTTACGCCGCGGACTCTGGAGTGGAATGCGCGCTGTATTGGGATATACAGGGGAAAAGATTTCCTTCTGTTCCGGGCGGTTCTCCGGCGCCGATTGTCTGCAACGCGGTATCAGTGGCGCTCGCGGTCTCTGCTATTCCCGGCGGAGCGCGCACTTCTTTCACCGTGCCGCTTCGCGACACATCTTGCGCACAGGTCTCGGTCTCTAAAACCGCCTCCACTCTCATTGAATCCCGCGGCAGAAACGACTGCGGGACCGACGACAACCCCGCCCGCGTGGAGAGGGCAATCCGCGTTCGATATTAAGAAATATCTCCGCAAATTCCAAACCACAAGTTCTCTCGCTTTGCGAGATCCCGGGAAGCGGGAGAATTTGGCGCTTGTGATTTGTTTATTGCGTGCGTTGCAGTAGTATAGCTCTATGTCTAAGCCACCCCAAGATGTCGTTGATAGGTTAACGAAGCTTCGCAAAACGATTGAACATCACCGGTATGTGTACCATGTGCTTGATAGGCAGGAAATCAGCGAAGCCGCGCTGGATTCGCTGAAGCATGAGCTCTCGGAACTGGAGCGGGAATATCCCGAACTCATCACGCCCGACTCGCCCTCGCAACGTATCAGCGGCAAGCCCCTGCCAGAGTTTCAGAAAGTGCGGCACAAGGTGCCGCAGTGGTCATTCAATGACGCTTTTACCGAGGAAGAAATGCGCGAGTTTGACGCGCGTGTAAAGCGCTTTCTCGCTACAAGGCTTAGCCCTGTAAAAGCACCTACATACACGGTAGAGCACAAAATTGACGGGCTCAAAATCGTCTTGGAATACGAGAAAGGGCTTCTCAAAACCGCCGCGACGCGCGGGGACGGCATTGTGGGCGAGGATGTTACCGAGAATGTCAAGACCATTCTGTCAGTGCCGTTGCGCTTGACCGAGCCGCTCTCGGTTATTGTTGAAGGTGAGGTGTGGATGAGAAAGAGCCGTTTGGAGGAACTCAACCGCGAGCGGAAGAAGAAAGGCGAAGAGCCGTTCGCAAATCCGCGAAATGTCGCCGCGGGTTCCATCCGCCAGCTTGACCCGAAAGTTGCCGCAGAGCGAAAGCTTGAGACCTATATCTACGACCTCTCTTACTACGCAGATAATCGCGGACTTCACACAGACAGTCGCAGAAAAGATGCCGCGAATCGGGGGACATCAACTCTTCCTCCCACGCAATACGAAGAACTGGAGCTTTTGCGGCGGCTCGGCTTTAAGGTCAATCCCTATTTCAGGCACTGCAAGACGATAGAAGAGGTGATTGCGTACTGGAAGGAGTGGCGGCAGAAGATGGAGAAAGAGGATTACCTCGCGGACGGCATCGTGGTGAAAGTAGACGAGCGCGAGTTTCAAGAGCTTCTTGGCTATACCGGAAAAGCGCCAAGGTGGGGCATCGCTTTTAAGTTTCCGGCAGAGCAGGTCACAACGACCGTAGAGAATATCCTGTTTCAGGTGGGACGCACCGGCGTTGTAACTCCTGTTGCGCGTCTTAGACCGGTGCGCGTTGGCGGTTCTCTGGTTTCTCGCGCGACTCTCCATAATGAAGATGAGATAAAACGGCTTGGCGTGAGGATTGGCGATACGGTCATTCTGCAAAAAGCGGGAGATGTGATTCCCGATATTGTCAAAGTTCTTACCGAGATGCGTACGGGCAAAGAGAAACCGTTTGTCTGGCCGAAAAAAGTGAGCGCCTGCGGCGGGGACGGTACAATTGAGCGCGTGCCCGGTGAAGCGGCATGGCGGTGCGCCGATAAAAATTCATTTGCTGTTCATAAACGCAAGCTCTACCACTTTGCGGCAAAACATGCATTTAATATAGACGGACTAGGACCGAAAATTATTGACCTTCTGCTTGAGCACAAACTTATATTTTCTTTTGACGATATTTTTGCGCTGAAGCGCGAGGACCTGCTTTCACTCCCGCGTTTTGCCGAGAAATCGGCGGACAATTTACTCTCTGCAATTAACGCGGCGCGGCGCGTGACGCTCGCGCGCTTTCTCGTTGCGCTCTCCATTCCGCAAGTGGGCGAAGAGACGGCTCATGCTCTTGCGGAGCATTTTGGAACGATTGATAAAATCAGCCGCGCCTCCTTTGAGGCGTTGGAGAAGATATCAGGCATTGGACCGATTGTTGGGATGTCAATCTTTGAGTGGTTTAGAGACAAGGAAAATAAAAAATTGGTGGATGCGCTCTTGAAATATCTTACGATTGCGCGCATGGAGAAGAAAAGTCCGGAGTCCTTGCCGCTTTCCGGGAAGACCGTGGTAATAACCGGGACCTTGGCGGCAATGAGCCGCGAAGAAGCAGAAACAAAAATTCGCAATCTTGGCGGAAGTCCGTCTGGTTCTGTCTCGCGGAAGACGGGTCTTGTCGTGGCGGGAGAGAACCCGGGAACAAAGTATAAAAAGGCCCAAGAACTCCGCGTGAAGATTCTTTCAGAGAAGGAGTTCCTGGAGTTGATAAAAAGATAGTCGGACCCGTAACGAGTCCGACTTTCAACCGCAGAACTTTTAGCGGCGGAGCGCCTGTGCCCCGTTTGAAGAGAAGGGTCGCGCTTGTCGGCGCGGCCACGCGCGCGGCAACGACTTGCCGGTTTTGACCAGAACCGAGACTGGTTTCTTCTCCGGCAAGAGACCGACTGCGATCTTGATGTGTCTCTCCAAACGGGCACGGTATACAGGGGGAATTTTTGCCATAATTTTTTTGGTTTGTGTGCGAACGGCGCTTTCATCGGCGCCGCTTTTGTTCATCGCAATAGTATTTTATCTTTGCTTTGCAGTCAATGCTTTTTCCGTCTCTTTTTGTGTTAGAATGGCACCATGGTAACCATTGCGGAGATAGAAAACCTGGTCGCGCTTGCGCGCATTGAAGTCAGCGAAGAGGAAAAAACGGCGCTCCAGAAAGAGGTGAGTGCGATTTTGGAATATGTGTCGCAAATCAAAGAAGTGTCCGCGAGTGCAATCTCCGCACCGGAAGCGTTAGGAGTCATGCCGCCCAATGTGATGCGCGAAGATACGGCTTCTCACGAGAGCGGGCTCTATACCGAGACAGTATTGTCCGCCGCGCCGAAGAGAGAAGGGGATTACATCAAAGTGAAGAAGATACTTTGATAAATTATTCTAATTGGTCTAATTAACCTAATTATTCTAAGGAATACCCAAATCACAAGTTCCAATTGATGAATCGCTATTGGGATTTCTTCAGGTTAATTAGAATAATTAGGTTAATTTTCACATGATTGATTTAAAGGAACTCACGATAACAAAAGCTCACGAACACCTGGTGAACGGTGATTTCAGTGCGGTTGGATTGGCAGAGGCATATCTTGCGGAGATTGAGAAGCAAAACCCAAAACTCAACGCGTACCTTGAGGTATTTGATGATGTGCGAAAACAAGCGAAAGAGGCGGACAAGAAAATAAAAGCCGGGAAGACAGAGTTGCTCACGGGAATTCCGCTTGCGATTAAAGATAACATTTTGATACAAGGCAGGCGCGTCGGCGCGGCATCAAAAATCCTTGAAGGATATGTCGCTCCATATGATGCGACGGCGATTAAGAAACTAAAAAACGCAGGTGCGGTGTTTTTGGGAAGGACAAATTGCGATGAGTTTGCGATGGGAAGTTCAACGGAGAATTCCGCGTACGGCGTAACAAAAAATTTGCATGATGCTTGCCGCGTTGCAGGCGGTTCCTCCGGCGGTTCTGCTGCCGCGGTCGCGGCAGACCTCGCGCTTTCGGCGCTCGGGTCGGATACTGGCGGAAGCGTGCGCCAGCCAGCGAGCTTTTGCGGAGTTGTTGGGTTTAAACCGACATATGGCGCGGTGTCGCGCTATGGGCTCATTGCGATGGGCTCTTCGCTTGACTGCATCGGTCCGCTCGCGAAAACAGTTGAGGATGTAGAAATTGTTTTTGACGCAATCAAAGGCAGCGATCCGATGGACAGCACATCTATTGACTTGAAAATTCGAAATTCGAAATTCCCTGCCCGCCGAAGCATCGGCGCAGGCGGGGAAATTCGAAATTTACAAATTGGGGTACCCAGAAGTTTTGTTGAACGAGAGGGTATAGACGCAGAAGTGCTGAAAGATTTTAATGAGTCGCTGGAGCGATTACAAAAATCAGGAGCAAAAATTGTTGATGTGGAATTGCCGGATGTGAAGTACGCGCTCCCGTGCTACTACATCATTATGCCCGCGGAGGCATCTACCAACCTGGCGCGCTTTGACGGGGTGAAGTACGGCTTGCACAAAGACGGCGCGAATCTTCTGGGGGATTACTTCAAAACGCGCGGAGCGGGGTTTGGTCCCGAACCGCGCCGCCGGATTCTTCTCGGGACCTATGTGCTCTCCGCCGGGTATTATGATGCCTATTATGGCAAGGCCGTAGCGGTTCGGCGTCGTATTGCTGCGATGTTTGCGGAGACCTTTAAGCAAGTAGATGTTATCGCGACTCCGACTTCGCCGGCGCCGGCGTGGAGGATTGGAGAAAAAACAGACCCGCTTTCTGCGTATCTTGCAGATATCTTTACGGTTACCGCGAACATTGCCGGTATTCCCGCCATTTCTTTGCCCTCGGGGAAGACGAAATCAGGGCTTCCGCTCGGACTGCAGATTATGGCGGCGCACGGACGGGAAGATGTTTTGTTTGCCGCGGGGAAGCTTTCTGAACGCACCGCGAGCGACTGATGATTTTTCCGTATTCGTATTTATTAGTATATTGGTATCGTAAAATGCAGAACACTTTTCTTGATTCTTTCTTCACCGCACTCTCGCGTCTCTTTGCGCCGGATTTTTGGCTGCGCCTGCCGGACAGTTTTTTCTCGTTTGCGGATTTTATGCGCCCCTACTCCACGGCTATCTCCCTTTTGCTTTTGACCGGCATCACCTATTGTTATCTGCGCCGGCACCAGGTGGAAGGGCGGGGAGAACATATGGAGAAAACGCAGGAGACAGAGGCGGGCGCAACGGCGTATGACATATCACCGAACGCGGGGCGTTGGGAGAGAATTACCGGACATCTTGAATCAGAAAAAGAGAGCGACTGGCGGCTTGCGGTGCTGGAGGCGGATATTATGCTGGACGAGTTTGTGACGCATCTCGGATACCAGGGCGATTCGCTCGGCGAGAAACTAAAGCGGATTGAAAAGAGCGACTTCACGACGCTGGATAGCGCGTGGGAGGCGCACGCGGTGCGGAACCGCATCGCGCACGAAGGCGCGGCGTTTGCGCTTACGGAGCGCGAAGCAAAGCGCGTCATTAAACTCTACGAGGAGGTGTTCAGAGAGTTTAAATACATTTAACTTGGTGCGAATCTACGAATGGCCGAACGAATGCCGCGAATAGATTAGGAATAAGAGAAAAGCCCGCCTCAATATATTCGGCGGGGTTTTTGTTCTGGTTCGTTTTTTTACTTAATCTCAACCGTTCCGCCCGATCGCCGAAAGGCTCGTCTCAAGAATCGTTCGCGTTCACTCGTGGGCAGTCGCGGCAACCGGTCCTTGACTTTATAGACAAGCTGGATGAGCCGGTCTCCGCCTTGCTCTGTCTTGAAGCGATGCGCTTGGGTGATTACATCTTGGATGTAATCCGGATGTTCGTTCAGCAGTTTTTTGGCCGTGTCTTTGAACTCTCCGATTGAGGAGCAGATTTCCAATCGGTCAAGATTGGCTGACCTGCCGTGCTTACTCGTGAGCTTGCGGAGTTGCGTTGCCGCTTCTCTGTCTAAGCGCGAAGCTTGGTCACCAAGTACCGCTTTTTTCTCCTTTTCTGTGATGAGCCTTACTTGTTGAAGGGCGTCTGCTAGTGTACCGGGCATAGTTTCCCTTTTTTTCTGTTAGTGGTTTGTAGTTTGAACCTGAACGGTGAATGTTCAGCCGATTTAAAATTAGCATAGTGCTCACAAAGTGTCAAGTGTTTTAAGCGCAGACTTTTCAATACAAACACAAAACCGCCTCTCGGCGGTTTTGTGAACTGCGTGTTGCGGGCCGTCCGCCTTCGGCGAGACGAGCCTCGCAAAATTTACTTATAAATTTTGCGGGGCCGGGAATCGCACCCGGAATCTCAAGGTTATGCATACCACTATGACTTTCGTCACGAATCTCTTTCACATTTTGTGGTCTGGACTATGCCTTCTCCCACTTGGGGAGCTCGCCGTCTAGTCTCTACACCTTCCCAGCCGTAATTTTTGATTCCAAGGTTCAACCTTGAATCTGAAAAAAGGTTGAACCTTAATCTTCAATCAAAAATTACGGCTGGGCTTGGCTCGGCGTTATCTTTCTTCCGCGTACATCCGCGTTTTTATCCGCGTCTATCTGCGCTATGAGAGGACTTCACCGAGTTTGACGAGTTATCAACGTTGCGTTGCTGCAGCGCCAGCCCCTTTTGAGCCTTGCGAGTTACTGTTACTCTACCCCGCGATACAACCTAACCTTGCTATCATATCCTTTTTCGACATCCAATACAAGTCACTTCAACGGAGGATTTTTGAGCACATTTATGACCGTTTCGGCGAGAGTTGGGGACGCAAACATTGTTTTAAGCTCTTCTTTCCACGACGTTGTTTTTATATCAATATCAGGATCAACACCTCGGCCTTCAATCGGTTGTCCGTCGTCGCGGAGCGTTATGCTGTGCGTAAGGAGTAGGCTGTAACGTTCTGCAGGATCAAGAGTTGCGGATAGAGGAAACGTATTTTCAATCGTGCCCCAACCGCGCGTCGGTTCTCCAACGACAAGCGCCACATTATATTTTTTGAAAGTGGCCGTAAGAATCTCTGCGCTGGATTGAGTCGCGGTATCCGTGAGAAGAACGATGCGCCGGCGGAAACGCTCTAGTGAAGGGAGTTTTTGAACGCGAGTTTTAAAAGGAGTGTAGTTGTCCTGGCGGTAGAAATCATATCCATACGCGTTTTCTCCTATGAAGAGTCCAAGAATATATTGCAAAAGATCAGTTGCCCCGCCGACATTTCCCCGTATGTCCAGTATAAGCCATGAAAGTTTTTTATCATCCGCGTGCGCGTTCGCCGCGGAAATAAGTTCGTCAAAAGTGGATGGGGAGATTTTGCTCACAAAAAAATACAGCACTGCCGGAGATACAATCTGCTGAAAGACCGTGGGCTCCACGCCTGCTTCGTTATAGCGTTCTTTCGCGTTCTCATCCGAAAGAACAGTATAAGCGTAGGAAAGCTCCTTTAGTTTTTCTTCAGCTTCGGGAGTCTTTTCTTTGGCGAGCTCCTGTTTTTTTCCTTCGTAAGCTTTGTCAATTTCTTCCTGTGGCGCGCTTTTTGAAACGCCTACTGTCGCGTACAGGTCTCGCGATCGGTCAATGTTGCTCACCGTCTCCCGCAAGGTTCGTTCTTCTTTTTGGCTAAGAAGTGCGTTTCTTCCTGTTGGCGGCAAGTTATAAAGCACAATCTGGATGATATTTATGACAATCTCGCGTTTCTGCGAGTCCGTGTCTTTTCCCGCGAGTATTGTTTTTATAAGTCCGGTTACTCCGACAGCGTCTTTGCTTTGAAGAATTTGGGGATTGCCGGTTGCTTTTTCAGCGGCGCGCCTGAAAAGTTCGGATAATTCGTCGTCGCTTATTTTATTCCAGTATTGCTCTTTGACGCGCTTGTATGTTTCTTCGCTGAACTGGGCAAAATCAGCTGTTGTTTTTTCAGCGGTCTCGGCTTTTTTCTGGTTTAAGACCGGCACGCCGTATTCTAAAACAACGATAACAAGGAGCGCGGCGATAAGCGTCGCTATAAGCGCGATTGCTAGTTTTCTCGCAGGGTTGCTCTGCGTTTTGAAGAAAGAAGTCATTGTGGCGTTTTACATTATCAAATTCATGCTTTTTTGCGCGCCTTTTTGAAGATTGTATTATAAGATGTAATATATATACTATCCACGCGCCGGTGTAGTTCAACGGTAGAACGAGAGACTTTCACCCCGCACCAAAATTTCCCGGGGTAGCTCAGTTGGTTAGAGCGCCGCACTCATAAGGCGGAGGCAGTCGGTTCGATCCCGACCCCCGGGACCACAAGATTGAAAAATTTAGTGCGGGGCAAGTAAACCAAGCACCTTGACCACAGGACGTTAAACCCGGTGACAAGGTCAGCACTAACTTCTCGTTCGTGCTGGCAAAGGCCTCGACCCTACCTACCCTCGCGCAGAGCGCAGAGCGTTGAAGGCAAGGTGCTGGGTAAACCCTAAGAAATGGCGCAACTTCATTCGCCGGCATCTTTAATTCGCATGAGCGACATTCGTGGTTGCCGCAATGCCATTCGGTCTGGAGAATGGGATGTCTACATTACATCACTCGCTTGACAGGTCTGGCAATGGGGGAGGAGCGTTCGGCCTCTACCCGCACTTTGGCGGTTTTTTGGAATCGCCCCTTGCCAGTTTTAAGATACTGTGATGCCGCTTTTTTATCCCCCGGTTGTCCTCTGTTAACGGGAGGCGCGCTTGCTATGCTAATTGCGCGATTTGTCCGCCGCCCTTTGGGCGAGCCTCGCTCGAACTATTGAGCGGGGGGCGATCGGGCAGCAGGTTAGTAGTTTAGCAAAGCACTACCATGACCAAGAAACTTGCGCCGCCGAAGCTCACCGGCAAGAACTGCGGCAACTGTGGCAATCCCTCCTGCTCTGGCTGCGGCGGTCCGAAGAAATAATTTCTCTCAAACCCCCCACTTTTGATTTCTCAAGGTTCAACCTTGAATCGGGAAAAAGGTTGAACCTTAATCCCAGAAATCAAAAGTGGGGGGTTTGAGTTTGTATCAGAAATCTGCTACATTTTCCTTGTTGCGGCCGTAGCTCAGCTGGTTAGAGCGCCCGCCTGCTTGCCCCGTAAAAATGGGACTGTGGTGTAGCCTGGCAAACACGCCTCCCTGTCACGGAGGAGATCGCGGGTTCAAATCCCGTCAGTCCCGCATCAAGCCATTTTTATGCGGGGTCACGGGATAGATTGCCGGTTCAAATCCGGTCGGGCGCGCCAACGAATTTTTAGTCGTTTAATCCTTGAAACAAGGGATTCTTTAACAAATATATCATGAAGGAAAGAGAACCAAACAGAGAACTGTTCAATCGTAAGGAATCTGCGAAAGCAGCTTTTAGAGCGCTTACTGAAACATTACATGAGGCTGAAAAAAGGACAATAGATTTGAATAGGCCATCAAATGAGCCGTGGGCTCCTGAACTTCGTGGTCTTGTTGACCAAAAAGAAGCATTGGAGATAGCGATTGAAGTTCTCAAAGCAGACATTAATTTTCTTGACTCGGCCTTAAAGAAGCAGGCAGAAGGTATGATTCTAAGAGCTGAACTGTACCTCGCCGCTCATAAACGAAAACCAGAATAATTACTTCTTCCTCGTTCAAACGCAGTTCTAACATCGTCCCCGCCTGCGCCTGGCTTCGGACGGGCAAGCACTAGTCCGCGCCACGAATCAGAGTTCTGAAAAAAAGAACACGGTTCAGCAATCCAACTCACTTTTGCCCTTGCTTTTTGCGCGCTCGGTTTGCCCCCGCACCAACTTTTTTGAAAGTTGGTGCGGGAGTATACTACTCGTATGCCTTTTAAGGTTTTATTCAGTATTGTCGTGCTCGCCGTCCTTGCAACAGGCGGATATTTTGCGGTAAGAGAGCAGGGCGCGCGCGCCTTGGCGCACACTATGCAGGAGCGGTTAAATGCCGGTGATTATCTCGCGGCGCTTGCGGCCGCCGGAGAGTTGCGGAAATCGGGGCGTGCGACACCGGCGGTGGAAGAACAAGTTGCATCGGCGGCGCGCCTGCTCGTGGCTGAGGAGACACTGAAGAAGGCGAAAATTGCGTTCAGCGAAAAGCGATTTGCTGACGCGAGCGCTCTGCTTCGCGAGAGCGATGCTGTGACAAACCCTGTGTTTAAGTATTTTGAGGAGGCGAAGAAACTATACGAAGAAGCCGAGGCGCTCGCGGCGGGAGTGGCGCACAAAACAAATGTAACCATCTCGACGCTTGAAGAGAGGGCGAAAGCGGAGCAGGGGAAACGGCAGGAGTTGGAACAAAACAAAAAACAGCTCGAGGGCACGCTCTCGGAAAAGGAGAAGTCGCTTTCACAGAGCAAAGCGGAAACGGCCGAGGCGCGGCAGCAGGCCGCGCAGTCTCAAAAAGACGCGGAGGCAAAACAAGTGGCGCTTGTTGCCGAGCAGGCGCGCGCGAAGCAACTGATGGAGCAGGTGGAGAAAGAGAGCAAGCAGAAATTCTTTACTGAGCTTCGGACCTATCGCGACATGGCGCAAAAAGGGAAGGAACAGTTAGACAACGCAGTAGCGGAAATCAGCGCGAAGCGCGATGTAACCGCGCTCATTTATGTGAGTCAGGGAAAAATTCTGTTTGAAGAAGCGAAAAATAAGGCGAGCGATTTGCGGAGTAACCGCACGCCGTATGCCTATCAGCCAAAAGTGGACGATTTGGTAAAAGCCCTCGAACAATTCCTCGAAGCGTCCAAACAACTCCGCAACGCGGTCGTGTACATCGAGGAGCAAGGCAGCGCGGAGTTCACGAGTGGCTTCAGCAAAGGCAAAGCCGCGCTCGCGAATGCCGGCTCACTTCTCACAAACGTCTCCGACCTCATCGCTGCGAATCCGTAATGGTTTTTCTTTCGGCAGTAGGATTTCCTGATTTTTGATTTTTGAATGTTAAAATAGTTTGCGGTCGCAAACTATTTTAACATGGGGTTTTTATTTACACTTTCCTTTTTATATTTTACACTTACATCTGTGCCGATGTAGCTCAGCTAGTAGAGCAACCCCATGGTAGACGCTTTTGTCTCTGCCCACCACAGCGGTAACGCTGCGTTGAAACCCGAATAACGGTTAATATCCGCCACAGGCGGACAAGACCGTGGCCGATTTTCATCGGCCCGAACGACTGACAAGGGTCCCCGCCGCGGCGGGGAAAGATACAGTCTAGTCCTCATGTATAGCTAAAGATGAGGTGTAAGCGAAGGGGTAGGTCGCCGGTGCAATTCCGGCCATCGGCTCACTTAAGCATGAATTATGAATCTTGAATCATGAATCCCGTTAGAGTTTTCTTTGAGTTATTTGTTGGCTACCATCTGAATTATTGTGTTTGTGAATTGTAAAAAGATAAATTTCTACATAAATGAACTCTAACGGGATGAATCAACTATTTGTCATGCTGGAAACATTCGTCCCTGAAACCCATGCCGAGCGGGTTCGTATTGCAATGGGGAAGGCGGGGGCAGGGAAAATCGGAGACTATACCCATTGTAGTTTCAGCGTCAAAGGGGTGGGAAGATATAGGCCGGAAAGGGGAGCGAAACCAGCCATCGGGAAGGTTGGGAAAATGGAAGAAGTCACAGAAGAGCGCATCACCATGCCCTGCGAGCGGCGGTTGCTCAAACGAGTAATTTCCGCTATAAAGAAAGCACATCCGTACGAAGAGCCGCCCATCTTTATCTATCCGCAGATGAACGCAGATTGAAACGTTGATGCACGCGGATGAAGAAGTTGCCGATGTAGCTCAGTTAGCAGAGCACCACTTTCGCCCGCCTGCCTAGAGATGCCGAAGTAGCTCAGTTGGTAGAGCAACCGATTCGTAATCGGTAGGTCGCGAGTTCGACTCTCGCCTTCGGCTTAAGAAAGGCATGTCGGGCAGGTAAAGTGGGTGTCGCCAGTGCAATTCTGGCCATCGGCTCCGGAATCAGTTTCAAGTTTGAAAGTTTTAAGTTTATCTGTTAACAAAAAGATATGTGGTACATCATTTTGGTTATCGCCGCCGTTATCGTCCTCATCTCTATCCGGCAGATTAACCAGTACGAGAAGGGGCTGAAGTTTTTGTTCGGAAAGTATTACAAGGCAATGGAGCCGGGCTGGCGCCTGGTCTGGCCGATTATTCAGGGGTATGAAAAAGTGGATATGCGCACCAAAGCCGTGGATGTGCCGGACCAAAACGCGATTACGCGCGACAATGTCTCGGTAACGGTGAACGCGGTCATTTACTATAAAGTGTCCTCGGCGGAAAAAGCTATTCTTGAGATAGAGAACTATCGTTACGCAATGTCACAGTACGCGCAGACCACGATGCGAAATGTTGTCGGCGAAGTAACACTCGATGAACTTCTCGGCGGACGCGACAAAATCGCCGACCGTATCCGCGATATTGTGGAGAAAACCTCTACTTCGTGGGGTCTTGATGTCCTTAATGTTGAACTCAAGGACATTCGGCTTCCAGAAGCGATGGAGCGCACCATTGCGAAACAAGCCGAGGCGGAGCGCGAGAAGCGGGCTGTCATTATCAACTCCGAAGGCGAACTTGCCGCTTCAAAAAACATGGCCGATGCCGCGCGAACGCTCTCGGAAGTGCCGGGAGCGCTCCACCTACGCACCCTCCAATCCATCAACGACATATCCTCTGACCAGTCCAACACCATCGTCTTCACCGTCCCGCTTGAAATCATGCAGGCCTTCACGGGGTTTATGAAGAAGAAAGAGAATGCCGCGCGCGTTTGACAGCCAAGCTAATCTGTAGTACATTTTTCTACAGTTCTTTGGCATGGCTTAATGAGGCGGGTATTTTGGCTACTTTAGAAAGCGGCTTAAATACTCGCCTTATTCATCCTCATAGGCAAGTTCTCTTCGCCGACTGGCGGAAAGAGAGGCGTTGCTCAAACGCATTGAGCTAGCCAGCTGTCCCAAGAGAAAATCAAGGGACCAACAGCGAAAGATAAGTTATGCAATGGACAGAAGTTCCCACCGGTCAAACTCATCGCGCGTTCTCAACCTTCATGGTGTCGCTCGGCGACAGAGCCGACTCCATCGTGACTCAGATGAACACCGACGAAGCTTTCGTCAATCGGTTGTCTGTTCTCTGCCGCAACAGCGGCTTTGAACCCTCAACCAGTCAAGCTCGCGCCCGCGAGATTATGGGCAAGAAGATATTCGGTATTGAAGAAGCGATAACGCACTTCAATATCGCGCCTACGAAACGCCAGCTCGCATTTATGGCCGACGTGCCCTACAGTGAAACGACGCTTACCGCTTGCAAGGACACCCACATTCTTGTCGCCGTATTTCGCCTCTCCGGCGTAGAAGTTCGGGAGAAGACGAAGAGCAAGAAAGTGTTTTGCCAGCAAGACTGGTACGACACACAAATCTTCGCCAACGATAAGGGATATGTCGAGTGGCACCTTGTTCAGAAAACTCCCGTTGACGACTCAGCGGGAAAGATATGGGACGAACAGCAGTCCTTGCTCGACGAAAACGAAGAGACACCGAAGTTTCAGGTGCTAGCCTACACGGTTGTCGGACACTTCCTCGCTACCGGCGAGCGACTGTTCAAGAGAGTGCCGGTTCGTTGTTTGGATCTCGACTCGGACGACAACCAAGTGATGGTCGGGTTCGGTCCCGAAGGGTTCGGCGTTTATAACGACCGCAACGTTCGCCCCATCGACGGCATTGGTGTGTCGTCCTCCCGGAAGCAAGAGTCTTGAGCCCTTGAGGATTTGTTCTCTTGATTCCATGAGCCTTCGCGAAGTTTTCTTGTCCCCGCGGACAAGATAATTGCGGAGGCTCTTTTCTTTATCTTCATTTCAGATTATAATTTCGGTATCTTGCTAATGTAGTTTGGGTCATGATTCAAGCTCGCGAGAAACCTCACCTAAGGATTCGCCGGAGTGCTAGAGGTTTAAGGACCACAGCAGTGTGCGACTAGGGATAGAGAAGAACTTCTTGTCCGTTCTCTGAGGAGATGTCCGGCCTTCGGACTGCTCCGAATTAAATACAGGGAGGAGAGGATATAAGCTCAAAAAAGCGGTAACCCTCGACTTCCAGTGCCAGGAGCGAGAACGGACAACATCTCGACTCAGACGGCAACCGCGTGAACTTCAGGTTCAGTCCCGACGGGTTCAAAGTTAATAACAACCACGACGATAACCGCAACGACAACATTGGTGTGTCGTCCTCCCGGCAGTCAATACTCTATCGCAGAACTCCTTCGTTTTAGTCGGAGGAGTCTCTGTTTATCGCTCTTTGGTTGATTTTATCCACCCGCCAAGCATTCGCCCGATTTCATCAAGGTGAGCTTCCGTTACAATGTATTTTTTATTGTCGATCGCGCGCACGTCTTTCATAGTAGATACGTTTAACGAATCGCGGTAGATACACTTGACGAATGGTGCACACGAATTTTAGGAAGACGCACACGAATGGGGGACACCCTGCGCTCCCTGCCCGTGCGTGTCCGCACGCAGGCGGGCGCGCAGGGTCATTCGGGGCGGCCCGCAGGCAGGCGCCCTGCGGTGCCGCTCTCAATTTTTACAAGGCAACCGTTCGGGACAGAGTGCTCCATCACGCGCTGTTCAGAGTCCTGAACCCCGTATTTGAGCCGACATTTATTCCGGCTTCCTTTTCGTGCAGAATCGAAAGGGGACGCACCGTGGCGTAGATTTTCTTGCAGATGCGATTCGCGCCGTGAGCAGAAACCATACGAGGCGGTGCTTTGTCCTGAAGTGCGATATAGAGAAGTTCTTCTACTCGGTTGACCACGCCACACTCATCAAGATTCTCCTGCGGAGAATCAAGGATGCGAAAGTACACTGGTTGCTTGAAGAAGTTATCGGGAGTTTTTCGGGCGGTCTTTACGAGAGAGAGAGAGAGAGAGAGAGAGAGTAAAAAAGCCGAATGTGGAAAAGGGATACCTATCGGCAACCTTACCTCCCAGCTCTTTGCGAACATCTACATGAATGAGTTTGACCAGTTTGTGAAGCATGAATTGAAAATAAAAAAGTATGCCCGATATACCGATGATTTTGTGATTGTAGCAGATAATCGGGAATTTTTGGTTTCTTTGATTCCGCGCATTGAGGCGTTTCTCTCGGAGCGGCTCACACTCTCGCTTCATCCGCAGAAAGTATCAATTACTCCATGCCGCCGAGGCCGAAGCGCAGCGCGTTTTAGGCAGTCTTTTGAAGGGCAAGAAAAACATGCAACGACGCCCCCTCACCTCTGACGGTTTTCTTTTTGCGCGGGATGAGGTAAAGATTCTACGATCGTAGAATCTTTACATCATCCAGCGTGTTGCTATACTGGAGTTGTTATGGGAAGAATGGAGCAAAAGATACGAGTTCGGGTCAAGCATACCGAGTTACAGCGGTCAGTGCTTTCAATCGCACAGTCGGTGTCCGATTTGACCGCGGAGATGCTTACCGGAAGCATCTGCAAAATGTATCGTCTCATGGACCGCAATGCGCGGCGGAGGAAATATCGCTCCATTCTCGCGGCGCGGGAGCGTCTTTTGAGAGCAGGCTTTTTGCGGCGAGACGGGGGATTTCTTGAACTCACTGTAAAGGGGGAAAGGAAATTGCATGAATGGGAGCGTCATCACTACAAACTTCCCCGCGCCGCCAAGTGGGACGGACGATGGCGGATACTCATTTTTGATATTCCGGAAAAGAGAAGATGGATTCGAGACCGCATCCGCGACACACTTCACGCTGTCGGTTTCAAGCAACTTCAGCGAAGCGTATGGGTCTATCCGTTTGACTGCGAGGACTTTATCACGCTTCTCAAGGCGGATTTTAAAGTCGGAAAGGACCTGCTCTATCTTATCGTTGAAGGACTTGAAAATGACGCGCCTCTACGCGATTACTTTGAGGTGTACACCAGCTAAACCAGTCATGTTCTCCTACTCTTTTACCCAGCACCTTGCCTTCAACGCCCTGCGCTCCCTGCCCGTGCGTGTCTGCCTGTGCGTGTACTCACGCAGACAGGTCCGCACGCAGGCGGGTGCGCGAGGGTAGGGTCGGGCCTTGGCCAGCACTAACGAGAAGTTTGTGCTGGCCTTGCCACAGGGTTTAACCTGCGTGCGCCGAGGCTTCGGCAGGCAGGCGCCCTGTGGTCAAGGTGCTGGGTTTACTGAAAAGAACATTGAGGTAAATATTCTACGATCGTACCGATATTTACCTCTACGG
>CAYJWA010000009.1:0-3374 GCA_964373775.1 uncultured Candidatus Saccharibacteria bacterium
CCGAATTTTTTCTCAAGTGTCTTAACGAGTTCATTGAGGTCAAGGACGGACATCTGTTCAACGGCGTCAATGATGGACTTGAACTTTGCGGATATCTCTACCGGGGCATCCGCAACTTTATTGTCTTCTGTCATATTTTTGAAAACACAAAACACAGTGTCTCCTCCCTTCGGTGAATCTCCCGAAGGGAGACAAAAACCCAAACAATTCACAATTGACCAAAGCACAAACAAAAGAGTTTGTATCGTTTGATGTTTTTGTGTTTTGTTTGATATTTTGGGTTCTTGTGTTTTGTGCTTTAAGCAATGTTAACTGCTGATAATACGAAGTTACTTCTTTTTAGCGATACTATCCAAAACAGTTGCGAACCTCTGTATCGGCGAGTTCACCAGGTTAGTGAACTGCGCGAGAAGCGTCTGGCGTGACGGAATGGACGCGAGCGAAAGCACTTTCTCTTGTCCAATAAATTTGCCCTCAAAGATACCGCCGATGAGCCGCACCGCTTTTTCAAGCTTCTTCTCAAATCCGAATACTTCGCGTGCCGGAGCCGTGACATCGTCACCTCTCTCCAGATACGCAACGGCCACTTCCCCGTCCAGATTCGGAAGCTCGCCTGTTACAGAACCGCCCTCCAGCGATTTTCGAATAAGCGTTTTCTTGGCCACATAGTAACCGGCTCCCGCTTCGCGAAGTTTCCGGCGAAGCTCCTGCACATTCTTCACCGTAAGTTTTTTGAATTGGACAAAAGCGACAGCAGGAGATGTCGTGAAGATACCTCGGAGCTTCTCCACTATTTCTGTTTTCTTCTGTTTAGTGATTGCCATGGGAACTAGGCTCTAGGGAAGAAGGCGCTAGGCTCTAGGAAGAATCCTCTTCCCCTAACGCCTATCGCCTAATGCCTAGGCCCTCTATAGCTAAAAACGGCAAAAGCCCTTTCGGGCTTGGAGCATAGCGGCAACCGCCGCCATTCTCGACCCCTATGCAGGAAATTAAGTTCGCTCAGGCGAACGCCTGCAGTCTCCGAAGCCGTTATATGCACAGAGTACGCGCCTTCGCACGATTTGTCAATCGCCATCGTCTCGCGCAAACACAATTCTGATTGCCGCGGCAAGTTCCGCCTTGAAGTCCTCGTACGCGCCGGAGACAACCAGGATGGAAAAACTGACGGCAAGTATGGCGATAAATCCGAGCAGAAAATTAAAAAATGCACGGTCAAATAATTTCTTCATAGTAGATACATTTAACGAATCGCGGTGGATACACTTGACGAATGGTGCACACGAATTTTAGGAAGGCGCACACGAATGGGGGACATCCTGCTCTCCCTGCCCGTGCGTGTCCGCACGCAGGCGGGCGCGCAGGGTCATTCGGGGCGGCCCGCAGGGTCTAACGCCCTGCGGTGCCGCTCTCAATTTTTACTGAGGTCATTATATCCTATTTCTGTTTCGCTGTTCAACCAAAACCACCCCTACGCCTTTGGGCTAGTAGGGGTGGTTTTTATCAGCGTGTCTATCAGCGTGTATCCGCGTCTTCTACTGGGCGGTTTTCAACTGCTCCTGAAGCGCCTTAATCTGCTTCATTGCGTCATCAATCTGTTTCTGGAGCGCCGCGCTTGCGTCAGACGAGCCGCTTGGAACTGCTGCGCTTGGTGTTACAGGCGTTTGCGTAGAAGGAATGTTAACACCGCCAGAGAGAAGCTCATTAACCTTTGCGCGGGTTTTTGGGCCTACATTTCCGTATCCTTCATCACCCGGTTTTGCAAGCCCATACTTCACTTGGAATTTCTGTACGGCACGAGTCGTTGCGGGACCGAGGAACATTGTCTCATTGCCTGGGGAACCGGCTCCGCTTGACGCAATCTGCGTCTCCGAATCGCTGTTGAGCACTTGCTGAAGCGTCTTTACTTCTGCATTGGTCGTTCCCTTTGAGAGCGGGCGAGAAATGGTTGCCCCTGCCGGCACTGTCGTTATTGCGGATGTTGAAACAGGAGCTACCGCGGGCGCCGCCGTCGGAACTGGGGGAGCCGTTTTCGCCGCAACTTCATTGAGTTTCGCTTGAGTTTTAGGACCCACATTTCCGTATCCCTCATCGCCAGGTTTTGCCAATCCATACTTCACCTGGAACTTCTGCACGGCGCGCAGAGTTGCTGGACCTAAAAACGCCGTCTCATTGCCTGGGGAACCGGCTCCGCTTGCGGCAACTTTGGTATCAGGATCGCTGTTAAGAATCTGCTGGAGAACTTTGACCTGGGGATTAGTCGTACCTTTTGAGAGAGCTCGGGTGATATTGCCGCTGATTGCCGCCACTGCTGCCGGCGCCGTAACGCTCGCTTTCGGAACCGCTTGCGCCACTGCTGCGGCTTGCGTTGCGGGTTTGGCTGTTGCCGCGGCTGGTTTTGTTACTGCCGCGGTTACTGGCGCGGAATAATAACTGCTACCACCGCCTCCTCCGCTGCTGCCGCCCGGTGAACCACCGCCTCCCGCTGTGCCGGTAGTACAGGTAGATGACTCAACAGTAATCGTAAACGCGATGGCTGATGCCTCAGACGGGCTCTCATAGGTATAGGTGCTTGCAGAATCAGTGCACGAACTTGTCTGTACGACTGGGGCGAAGTTCGTTGCTGTAAAGTTCCGCCGGTCAGTTGAGGTAAGTTTGAGGTACGAGTTTCCCGGCATCACCACATCCAAAGAAGAACCCTGCACCACAATTGACTGAAGCACCGCGGTCGGAGCAACAACCGAGAGATTCACTCCGGAGACCGTAATGACCGTGTCTGATGTCAAACTCACATCGTTGTACGCGGCGAAGCTCACAGCAGGCACTGCGGCGAACAGGAGAAGCCCCAACGCCTGTGCGAGAAAAAGCTTTAATTTCATAGTGTTCGTGAGCATGAATGAGTAATAGTAAGCGATTACCACATTATGCCTAGCGAACCGCCCAGAAGTTAAGAGTGCCTGCTGGTGTGTTAGCGGCGCCGGTCAGGTTTGACAGTTCAACGCCAATAGTATTCGCGGCAGTACTTGATGCGGCTACAATGGCAAAGCCATTAGAGGGGCTTGCTAAGTGACCGGCAAGTGTGGTAGTTGCTTCAACAAACACCTTAAACGCCGTGGACACCCCAGTTGCACCTGTACAGGCAAACCCCCCTGTCGTGCTTGCGACAAGAGACCGTTGAACGATATCGCAAGTTCCGAAGATGAGTCCTGCGAGCGTTCCGTTTATAGAGTTGCCGCCGACAATCAAGACCGAAGTGCTTGCTGTTCCGGACGCAGTGAGTGCAGTGGTCGAAGCATAGGGGATGGTCGAGGGGGACAAACCAACTACCGTAAGAGTGCCTGCGGTCTCAATATTACCTGAAGAACCGGTCGTAGTTG
>CAYJWA010000009.1:3474-20559 GCA_964373775.1 uncultured Candidatus Saccharibacteria bacterium
CTCTGCCGCCAACAGTGAGGTTGCCCGAAATCGATTGACCTGTTGACGAGGCATAGACCATTGTGGTGAGACCAGTGAGCGTTGAAGCGCCAGTGACGGCAAGGGTGCCTGCTGTCTCTATGTTACCCGAGGAACCGGTCGTAGTTGCTCTGCCGCCAACAGTGAGGTTGCCCGAAATCGATTGACCTGTTGACGAGGCATACCCCATTGTGGTCAAACCCGTTAAGGTGCTCACGCCCGTAACAGTCAAAGTGCCGCCGGTGTTTATATTACTGCTGATAGTGGTTGCCGCGCTTACAGAGACGGCAACAAAAAACAGGGAAAAGAGCAGGGAAAAGACAACGGAGCGAACCCCTCCGCCCTGCATCATGCGAGATAATCTTTGCATAGACATAGATTATTATTAAATGCGCGAAAAGACCTTTTAAAAAACTCTCAAATTAAATATAGAGAGGTTGCTTATCGCGACCGGATAAGCAAAACGCAAATATAGTATATCCCGCGCGCAATAGTTCCACAAAACAAAACTGTGGATAACTGCCAAAATTCAAGGAGCGCACGCGACTGTAAAAACTGAGAGCGGCACCGCAGGGCGCCTGCCTGCCGCCCGCCTGCTGGAACGCGGGCAGGCGATGCCTCCGGCGCAGGCAGGTTAGACCCTGCGGGCCGCGAATGACCCTGCGCGCCTGCCTGCCGAAGCCTCGGCGTAGGCAGGGAGCGCAGGATGTCCCCCATTCGTGTGCGCCTTCCTAAAATTCGTGTGCACCATTCGTCAAGTGTATCTACCTCTATTCGTTAAACGTATCTTATAACGACAACTCGCGCAACAGAGCCATCAATTGCTCGTTTCCGGGATTGTCCTTGAGAGCGTCCTCAATCGCTGCGCGGGCTTTCCCCTTGTCTTGAAACACATCTCGGTAAAGCTCAAAAAGCCGGAGCCGCAAGTGAATGCTTTGTGGTTCAAGCGCGATAGCGGCGCGGAAGAATTCTTCTGATTTTAAGCCGTTTTTCAGGTAATACCCGTAGAGTACCCCGAGATTTTCCGCAATAATTGAGTTTGCCGGCTGTAATTCATACGCAAACTCCCATGCTTGCCGCGCTCCCTCGTAATCGCCGGTTTCTTTCCGATACAAACCCAATTCAGACCACAAAGCGGCATTGGAAGGATTTTTCTTTAATTCAGAGATAATCCGCTCCATTTCTGCTCTTTCATTCGGGCGAACACTGTCCGGAATGGAGCGGGAAAGAGCAGGAATTGCTTTTGAGGACTTATCTGCTTGGGATGGAGCGGTTCTCTCCACTTCTCGGCTTGCTCCTGACGGCGGCGCAAACTCGTACTCTATCCCTGGTAATTCAGAAGAGAAAGTGTCCTTTACCTTTTCCTCGTTTGCCTGTAGTGACTCGGTCCCTACTTGCGGGGTCTCTGGTTCGTTCTCGCTCCCTACGCCGATATTCCGCGTGTTCCAGACAACAAAAATACCCAGGATTACAACTATGACCCCGATAAGCAAGAAATTCTTCCAAGAAGCGCTAAACATACAAACGATTATACACGAATAGTAACGAGAAACGCAAAACCCCCACTTTCCGTAGAAAGTGGGGGGTTGCTTCTTCTCCTCGCCAGTCACAAGCAAGCGTGAGAAGTCTCTTACCTAATTCTTTGAGGTCTGAATTCTCAAGATGGCCCCCGGGGCCGACACTGATGTAGCGCCGATATCGTAGATTGGAATACCATAGCCATTGGTCCAGTCAAGGTTTTCCTCGGCGGTAGCTGCGGTTGTTACTGATGTGGTTGAAACCGGACTCCAGATGATGTTATTCGTAGATGACGCGGTTGACACATTAATCGAGGAGACCTTACCCATCAAGAATTGGAGTGATGGATATGCCGTATCTTTAAGGAGCCTGATGTTAATGGATTCTACAGTAGTAGATAGTCCTCCAACAACAGTTGCTCTCAAGGTATACTCCTTACTCTCTCCTTTCGGCACTCTTCGCGCCTCATTTGCGCCAAAGAGAATTTCTACCGCGTCAAGATCGGATCCTCCTGTCTCTACATCGGTTGCATTTACCGCTGTATTTGCGTCAACACCGCCCCCAGCAAGAATAAAATCCGTTACCCGAAGCGAAGTGTCGCCAGAGGTGGAGATAGCGAAGCTCATCTTGTAAAGGAGAAGATCTCGGCTCGCATCAGGATTTGTAACCGTGAACTTGTACAGCGGATTGGAAGTTTCAAGCGCGTTGGACACACCTAAGTCAGCTATACGGATGGTCGGCACATTAGCGAAGATACGCACCCCATTCGTGGTCTGGTCGCTTGTGGTTCCGCCCGTGCGGTTAGTGCCGGAATCAATACCCACTGCATAGTTACCATTCACACCGTCATTGTTGTCACCGTCATAGGTAATAGCAAGGAATGCGCCGTAGCCGCCGTCTGTTGCCGTGCTAGTCGTATTGGTATTCGAATCATGTACACGGAGTGAACCCTTCACCACAAGTGTTACCGCACCGCTTGGACCTTTCCCAAGTTTGACCGGGGTTGATAGCGTTGAGGTGGCGTAGTTCGGAGATGAATCATTATTCACATCTGTTTCGCCGACCTTGGTCGCTCCATTCCAAATCGTCAGTCTCTGATTGACCAAGTCAAGCGGAGAGTTGGAGGCGACATTGCCAAGTTGCAGCGCAATCTGCCGAAGCGAGAGTTCTTCAGTCAAGTCCGCCTCAAACTTGAATGCCGCCAGAGGAACATCTGCTGTTCCAGCTCTTACTGCGCGGTAATCGTACAGTGAGCTTCTATCAGGCGCCACCGTGTAGGAACCGCCTGCTGCCGCGGTCATCACCTGACCGGCTGCCTCGTTAATCGTTTCAGCAATCGTTGCCCCGCTCGCAATGCCGGATACGCCGGTGTAGGAGTTGGACGAACCGCCCTGCTCATTGTCAATGCCCCACCAGAATGTGGCGCCGCTCGTGCCTGTCTTAAGGTCGCACTTTACAGAGAGCGTCTTACTCGTTCCCTTCGGAACAATAAGGCCGTTGCCGTCAAAGGTAAAGGAAGTGGATGAAGCAGTGTCTGTTGAGACCGGATTCTTCACATTAGAACCAGTCGTGAGCGCTGTTCCGCTAATCGCGTCAAAGATCTGACAGTTCGTGAGGTCGTTTCTCCCGCCGCCGCCAGCCCTGTCGTAGTAGAGCGGAAGAGTCGTGACGCGCACATCTTCTCCGGAAGCAGAAGCATTCAAGCTGTAGCGCGCAAACTCAATGCCCTTCCCGCCGGCAATAATAGTCTGCGCCGGCGGCTCGCTGATGCGGCTGATGGTCAGAGCGCCTGCTTTCACGGTCATAGTGCTGAAGGTAAGCGCAGAAGTGGGAGCTGGCGTAATCGTGGTGTTAGTGACAGTGCCCTTCACTGTGGCAAAGTCGGATGAAGGCGTGGTGGACGCGGCAATCGTGGTGTTGTTGTCCATTGAGGTGTCAACCTTGCCGAGGAGCTTGTAGGTTTTAACGCCAATCGGGAAGGTAACCGTATCCGTAAAGACGAACGCGCCCATAGAAGCGCCGGCCACCTGCGCATGGTCGTCTGTTGCGCTGCCGTCAACCGGACCCGCAACCACAGAGCCATTTTCGTCAACAAGCGTTACATTCGTAATATCATCAACATCGTCTCCAGAACCCTGCCCGGTAAGAGAAACATTGAAGCCAATGCGCGCAACCGTAATTGGCTCGCCCTTCACATCAACCGTGAAAGCGCCGAGCGGCTGGTTCGCGGTATTGACTGCAATGTTCTGGGCCGGGGCTGCATTGGAAGTGGAGACATTCATAGTTCCTGCCGAGACAGTAACCACTGCGCCGTCCCACCAGGGGTCTTCTGCGGAAGTGAAACAAGCAGTGCCCGTGGTGCCGGAGCAAGAGTTGGTCTGCGGAGGAACAATGCCGTAGCCGTAAAGTTCTCCACCCACATCCAAGTCCGTGCGCTTTGCAATGTCAAAGGCAGTGGTGCGGGCTGACCCGCCGATAATGTCGCCTTTGATGGAGATTTCTTTTGAGAAGCCCTTCTCAATCACAATGCCGGTCCCAAAAGACGCCGTGTAGTAATCGCCGGACTGGACAGTATCGTAGGCAGTTCCGTCAACATAGGTCTTCACATTCGCGAGGTCGCTCGCGCTCACAGAACCGCTCTCATTCCACTTGATTGAGCGGAGCCGGATGTTTTCTGCTGAACCCGCTGTCACACGGATAGACGAAAAGGTATAGCCCGTAACTCCAACTTCTTTCGTGGCTGTGGTGCTCGGGTCAAGGGCGCCGCGGTTCATAGTCACCGAACCAATGGTCAAACCCTCGTTAATTGTCTGGGCTGTTCCTGAAATCGGGAAAGAGCCATTGACTGTTGCTGAAGTATTGACCTGCACGAGCGAGAGTCCCGCAACCATTCCCGCGTGCGCGGAAGTGCCTGAAGTCGGCCGATTAGCCGCAATGGTCATGGTGCGCGACTGTCCTGCCTTAACTGTGAACGGCTCGGTCAGAGTTGCCTGGTGCGAAGAGTTTAAGGTCTTGGCAATGCCCAGTTGCAATCCGTTCTCGTTAAGAAGAATCACGCCGTCAATGGCCGCGTCAACTGACTGGCCAGTCCGCTCAACTACTAATCCGTTAACCGTCACATCTCCATCAGCCGAAGCCGTAAAGGTTACCTTGGTGAATGGAATGCGCGCCGCAGAGAGCGGAGCGAGTTGCGCTGCGGGCTGCTGCGCCGCTGCCGTAACCGTAAGTCCAGAGCCAGCAGGAACAACGACTGCAGGTGTAGTCGGGGTGGTCGGAGTTGTTGGCGCGGCCGGTGCGGCCGGAGCCGCTGCTATTGCGCCGCCGAGCGAATTTAACTTCGCGCGCGTGGATGCTCCGACAAATCCTGTACCAGCAGAAAGACCGACCGGAGCAAGAATCTCCGATGCGTATTTTTCCTGGAATCTCATCACTGCTGCTTTTGTCGCCGGACCGAAGTTTATCGTCTCATTGCCCGGGGATCCTGCCCCTGAAACAGAGACCGTTACTCCTGCTGCATTGAGGGCCTTCTGAAGTTGCTTCACATCTTCACCCGTATCTCCTTGTTTGAGATTGCGCGTGAAGGTGTAGCCCGTACTCGCCGTTGCCGCGCTTCCGCCCTGCAAACCCGCAAGCTGGGATTGCAGTGTTGCAATCATCGCGAGCAAGCTGTTGATCTGAGCGGTAAGCTCTTCAACGGTTGCCGCCTTCACCGGTGTCGCGCCAAAAAGGGCGAAGAGGGAGAGCGCGAGCACTCCGGAAAGCAGTACAGCAACAAATTTCTTTGTTTTGTTTTTACTTTTCATAAGCGTAATTAATGTAATGAACGAATGCGTGAGCGGCTTTCGACAAAAGCCGTATGACACTCGCTTTTACTCGTCGCAAGAATGTATCACGGAAACCCCTGCGCCAATCCGCCTCGGCGGATTTGGTGCAGTGGTCATTGACACATTCTGCGATTTACCCAGAGCACCTTGCCTTCAACGCCCTGCACTCCCTGCCCGTGCGTGTCTGCACGCAGGCGGGTGCGCGAGGGTAGGGTCGGGCCTTACCACAAGGTTTAACGCCCTGTGGTCAAGGTGCTGGGTTTACTATTCTGGAAGTTCTTTTTGTTACTGCTGCTTCGGTCCCTTGACCAAGCAACAGTATCTAAAAAAGCAAACCAGATTAGTGACAAGAAAGAGATCCGTTAGGCAGTTATATCGGGTGAATCCGCCGATACTATTCGTATCGTATCGGCAAGACGGAACAAAAACAGTGAGTCCGAAGTTACTATAGTTTAGATGGCGAGGCATCCGTTGTCAATAATGCATTGAACAAAATCCTTGCCATCAGCGAAATACAGAAAATTATCTTCACTAGTTTTTCACTAGTATCTATCGTATGCGCTTGTCAATGAACGCGCGCTCTGTTTTGCTGAAATACCCTCTCTCGCAATGCCTCAAAGCACTAGAGAACGACAGCGGTCATCCAATGCGTAAGGATGCGACACTATCAGGGTCATTATACGCGCAAGAGTTGCTGTCTGCAAAATATCGTCTGTGGATAACTCCGATACAGGAAAAATTGGGCTCTTTAACCCATTTTTCGCTCTATAAAGCCGGATGTATCCAGCAAGAGATAGTATTGCATAAGTCCACTTTTGAGTCAATAACAAAGAGATACGCGTTTGTGCGATGTTTTATTCGTATCTATTCGCAGATTGGTATTCGTATTGGTATCTTTCATTGGTATGCTCACCTCATAAAAGACAGGGTTAAATAAGAGAATAACGGCTCCATCTCCGCTCGCCTTCTTTCTTCAGAAGACCCTCGCGCACCATCTTGAGCAACTCCCTTTGCACTGTTTTTTCACTACAATCAGCAATAACGAACGAGAAATCCTTTATCATAGCGGAATTTCTTGTCCTCAATACCTCAAGAATAGTCCGCTTCCTGGCTTCGCTTTTGACCCTAACTATGTGGTGTCCTTGAGCAATTTCTTTCTCGCCATAAAGGACAGTGTCCTTTACTTCCTGATGTCTTTTATCACCTATGTCCTTTTGATTATTCGCCAATCGCCCTTCCTTACTAAAAGAAGACGGAGAGACCTCCCCGGAATGTCGGAGATGCAAACTTGAAGTGTCTTTCTGAACCGTTTTCGGACTAGATGGTCTGCTAGTAGAAGACCGCGCTCCAGGCATATCCGCCGAAACCCGGAAGAAACTGTCATGAAACGGGACAGTCTCTATCATTGCTCTTCCTGTTCTCCCTTGGCCCTCAATAAAAGACGCGAGCGTATCCAACTCCTTGCGAAAAAGCGAGAGATTCATTACTGAAACAAGATTGGCAATATGGGCAATCTCAAGAAGAGACGCAATCCGAATAATGGTTCCGAATACCGAACCCATATTTTCCTTTGAGAAGATAGCGCTTTTTTCTCTAAAGGACAAAATATCTTTGCTGAAAGAAGTCCCGGAGGAACGCAACTCCCATTTAATCGGTTCTGTGTCGGGAAAAAGTTCTGTCAAGATATAAAGTGCAGCAACAAACCGTTCTGCTTTTTTGAAGATAAAGAAAAGGTGTGGATTATCCTTAAGAAAATCAGCGGTGCTTGATGTATCAAAACACTGTATTGCTCGCTCTATTTGACTATAGTGTTTTGGATTCATACATAATGTCCTTTATGAAAATGTCTTTTTGTTGATAGGGTGAGAACTTTGTGTACATGTCCTTTACGCGCTTTGAAAATTGTTATGGGACATAAAATGAATGGCATTGAAGTATTCATTATATAAGACAAGGTAAAATTGCAAGGTGTCTCTGATACTGTGCAACCGTTTCTTGTTGCTGACAAGATTAGGACTTGCGCATTTGGGGTTTCATTCCCCCCTTCTTCTTACTCGCCTCGCTGAAGCTTCGGCGAAGCGGGAAGAAAGGCAGCCCGCGCACCTGCCTGTGCAATGCGCGCAGACAGGCGCCGCGCAGGCGGGAAGGCGGGAAAGGCGGGGGATTTCGCCTTTATACCAAAGCCAAAAATCCCTCCCCCTCGCGAGTACCCGCCCGACTGGAACAACCCCGTTGTTCGGGCAGGCTCCCTTTACCAGGGGAGAATTTCGGTCAAACGGGTAAGCCCTACTACTTTACTCTTTCAATTCCAATCTTTAATCGGAAGATGCTATACTAATCCCGTTATTCTCTAAAGCGTGATAATGGCCAAAAGAGGCAGTGAAACGCGCGACAGATTTTTGCGAAAAGAAACAGCACAGGGAATCCTTGCTGTGCTCTTTGGAGCATTCGGAGTAATTCTCGCGCTCGCGGCTTTCGGAAAGGCGGGCATCGCGGGAGAAAAAATGTACGAAACGTTTACGCGTATTGTCGGCATCGGTTTCTTCTTGCTTCCTCTTCTCTCCATCGCCGCAAGTATCGGATTCCTCCGAGCGCGCGGCGGTTCTTTCCCCAAAGCAAAAGCAGCGAGCGCCTCCGTCCTTCTTTTATGCGGTCTCGGAATTATTGACCTCGTCTTCCCCACGCAAGGAGGCAGTATCGGAACTGCCATTGGCGCCGCGCTCTCTTCCCTCTTCGGCATATATGCGGCCCTCGTCATTCTCGCCGCCATCTTTATCATTGCCCTGCTTATCCTCTCTAACGCATCGCTTCCGCTTGCGCCCGCGCTCGCGCTCCTTTCCCGAATGCGCCGAAAGAAAACGGAGCCGAAAATCATCGGCGGCGTCTTTGAAGAGGTTGGTGCGGAAAACGGCGCTCGCGAGACCGACGATGAAGAAACCGAAGAAAAAATAGAGGAGAAAGAAAGAACGGACAAAAAAGAAAAAAGCAGGCGCCCGGAAAAATCCTCGGAAGAAGAGACCGACCTCGTCATTGCAAAACAGAAAAGCGACTTCCCATATCAAGGGAGCCCCTATACGCCTCCGCCGCTCTCCTTGCTTGAGGGAGACCGCGGCAAGCCGGGGGTCGGCGACATCAAGGCAAACGCAAACATCATCAAGCGCACGCTCCAAAATTTCGGCATTGAAGTGGAGATGGACGAGGTCTCCATCGGTCCTTCAGTCACCCGCTATGCGCTCAAGCCGGCTGAAGGCGTCAAGCTCTCGCGCATCGTCGCGCTCCAAAACGACCTCGCGCTCGCGCTCGCCGCGCACCCTATCCGGATTGAAGCGCCGATACCGGGAAAGTCGCTCGTTGGCATTGAAATTCCGAACAAAATAAAAGCCACGGTCGGGCTCGCCACCATGCTCGGAAGTATTGAGTTTCGCACCTCCGAGAAACCGCTTCTCCTCTCGCTCGGCAAAGACCTCGGCGGAAAACCCCACTTCGCGAATCTCTCAAAAATGCCGCACCTTTTGATCGCAGGCGCCACGGGTTCGGGAAAAACATGCGGAAAAGATACTTATGTGTTCAGCGAAAAAGGTATCGTAACTTTCGATGAAGTATGTCCTTTACCTTTGAATTCTGAGGTTAGTTACAGAATTAATATCGCCACTCGAGACGGAATAGAGAAAACAAGTAAAAATTATAACAATGGAATCTGCGATTTTCTTAAAATTACAACGGCTGACGGACTAGAGATAGAGGTCACCCATGAACATCCCTTATGGACAATACAGGGTGGTAAGATGGGGTGGCAGAACGGCGGAAGTATCAAGACCGGACAATATGTAGCCATTTCACGTGGCGCAAAGATATTCGGGGTTAACGAGAAAATACACTTTGCTCCGAAACCAAACAAAACCAATAAGGCGCGGAGCATCTCAATTCCGGACGAAATGTCGGAAGCATTGGGACTTTTTATCGGACTCTTGACCGCGGACGGCGGCCTTACAATCCATAACCGAATAGTTTACACGCAAGCCAATGAAGAGGTTCTCGGAATATATACCAAACTGTTAAAAGATTTATTTGGCATTGATGCTCCACGAACCGCTAAATCCGGAGCAAGCAATAAAGCAAAGGATGTTATTGTTCACAGTAAGAATTTGAAAGACTTTCTTGCTCACCTTGGAGTGTATGCTGTCGGCGCACGGGATAAAGAAATCCCGAGGTCAATCCGCCAATCTGCGCCGGAAACCATTACAGCCTTTATAAAAGGACTGATGCGCAACGACGGCCATATTTCCTCAAGAGGAATTGAAGTAACCTTGGCCAGTGAGAAGCTCCTTAAGCAGCTGCAAATTATCTTTCTCAACTTCGGTATCGTCAGCAGTATCCACAAGAAAACAGTCAAGGGATACGAGCATAATACATATTGGCGGCTTGCAATCTACGGCTCGGACATCGTATCTTATGCGAAAGAAATAGGATTTCTTACGGAAGAAGAAAAAAATAAGGCGGAAAAAATACTCCGACTTAACCGGAATACAAATAAGGATGTCATACCGACCGTCTCGCAGGTTCTAAGAAAATTGTATCTGGCATATCGTACAATGTATGCTCGGCTGACCAATACAGGCTGGCAGTATCAGAAAGATGTCGCAATTCCCAAATACGCTTTTAATAGCCTCCGAAGTTACCACAGCGGCGAAAGAAACCCTTCGTATGAAGCACTCGACAAAATTCTTACATTCTACGGCTCGCTTTTTGAATCAGATTCGTATCAGAAAATAGCAGAAATAAAAAAAGATAACTTCTATTGGGCAAAAGTTACTACCATAGAAAAGACTAGGGGGGTTGGGTATGATTTCGAGGTCCCCGGATCAAATTCTTTCGTAGGCAACGGGTTTGTGAATCATAACAGTGTCACCATACACACGCTCATCACATCGCTCCTGTTTCGTAACTCTCCAGATGCCCTCAAACTCATTCTCATTGACCCAAAGCGGGTGGAACTAACTCTCTACAACAAAATCCCCCACCTCCTCACCCCGGTTATTACGGATGCAAAGAAGACGATTCTCGCCCTCAAATGGGCGGCAAAAGAAATGGACCGGCGCTATGATATTTTGGAATCCGAATCAGTGCGTGACATCCATTCGTACCACAAAAATGTTCTGGAGCCGGAACTGAAAAAAGCGGAGAGGCGCGGAAAAGAGGACGGTGAGAACAGAGACATGCCGGAGCGGCTCCCCTATATTGTCATTATTATTGACGAACTGGCGGACATTATGACCCTCTTCCCGCGAGAACTGGAAACAGCGATTGTGCGCTTGGCGCAGATGAGCCGCGCGACCGGCATCCACCTCATTCTCTCCACCCAACGCCCGTCCGTGAACATTATCACCGGACTCATCAAAGCCAACATCTCCGCGCGCATTGCGCTCCAAGTGTCTTCGCAGATTGATTCCCGCACCATCTTGGACACCGGCGGCGCGGAAAAACTCCTCGGCGCCGGCGACCTGCTTTTCCTTTCCGGCGAGATGTCAAAACCCATGCGCTTGCAATCCGCGTATGTCTCTGAAGGAGAAGTGAAAAAGCTCACCGCGCATCTCGCAAAAGCGTACCGCGACGAACCGCCGAGCGAACTAACGATAAGCGAAGAGGGAGGAAACGGCCCGCTTTTTGAAGACGCTCTCCGAGACAGTGAGATTGACGACGACCTCTATGAAACGGCGCGGGAAGCGGTGTGCGAGGCGGGCAAAGCATCAACTTCGTATCTCCAGCGGAAATTGCGCATCGGATACTCGCGCGCGGCGCGGCTGATGGACATGCTGGAAGAGCGCGGCGTTATCGGAGCGGCGGACGGCAGTAAACCGCGCAGCGTCGCTGGAGCATCTCGAAACGATGCGTCCCCGCCGGAGGAAGATGAGGGAACGCCAGGACCAGGACAACTCTAAAACTAAATTCCAATATACAAGCCCCAAATTACAAACAATACCGAAAACATGAAATCCTTAAACGAAACAAGTATTCTTTGTTCATGAATTTGAGAATTAGGATTTGTGATTTGTTTGTGATTTGGGATTTGTGATTTTTACGGCTATGGAACGCACTCCCAAACTCATCATCAGCATAACTGTTGCCGTGGCATTAGTCATCGGTCTCGGAATCTACGGCTATCTCCAATTCCGCGAGTATCTGCGCGGCCCGCTCATACTGCTTATGGAACCGGAAAACGGAGCATTATTCGCCTCACCGCTCATTACAGTCGCGGGCAGAGCGGAAAATGCCGCGTTCCTCACCTTAAACGGAAAACAGATCTTCACGGACGAGCAAGGCGACTTCCGCGAGAAATTGCTCCTGCAAGAAGGATATAATATACTGGCGATTGACGCGAAAGATCGGTTTGGGCGCACGGCGCGGAGGACTTTGGAATTAGTGTATAAGCCCGAACACGACACTAATGACACGAATCTAACGAACGAATGACACGAATAAAATAAAGCGGGTGTTATTCTCCCTTTCCTAAAGGGAGCACTGCCGTCTCCCGCCTGCGCCGAAGCGGCTTCGGCGGGCAGGTCGGCAGGAGGGATTTAATGCTATACTTCCACAACATATGTTGATATCCACTTGCGACATCTGCAAAAAGAGAATTGGAAAAGCAGAGGAAATTTCCGCCGGTTATGGAATCGTCATGCAAACAAAAACATTCTGCAAAAAATGCGCGAAACCCGTGGCTGACTTCCTGAACAAACATGGGTTCGGGAAAGATAAGAAAAAAACCGTATGAACTGGAAATCATGGCCATATTGGGTGAAAGGGGGAGTAATTGGATTGTTATGTTATGTATCATATTTCTTAGTGGCCATAATCTCTTTTTCCATTGGTACGGAAGGGTGGAGTGGTGTATCAGCGTGGGAAGTAAATATTTTATCGCCTATCCAAAAATTGACGGGATTAGATTTACTTATGAGTAACAGGTGGAGAACAACATTGGGGACTAATTTACTAATGGCAATTCAATTTTTTGGACCAATATTTGCGGGGATACTTCTCGGCTACCTCTACGGCAAGTTTAAAAACCGAAATCAGATTCGTTAGGTCTTATTCGTATTTATTAGTATCATTAGTACTCATTCGTATATTGGTATCATGGCCTTCGGCAAACCAAAAAAGGAAAAAGAAGCAAAGACGCTGGATAAAGGAATTGAAGACACGCTTGCGGCAATCAAGACCAAGTTTGGCGAGGACTCTATTATGAAACTCGGAGAGAAACCGCGCGTGGATGTAAATGCGGTCCCGACCGGCTCCATTGGATTGGATGCGGCGCTTGGTGTGGGCGGACTCCCCCGCGGGCGCATTGTGGAAATATTCGGACCAGAGAGTTCCGGTAAAACAACATTAGCGCTCCATGCGGTTGCCGAAGCCCAAAAAAAAGGCGGCATCTGCGCATTCATTGACGCCGAGCACGCCATGGACCCCGAATACTCAAAGAAACTCGGAGTCAAAATAGACGAACTCCTCATCTCCCAACCAGACACTGGCGAGCAGGCGCTTGAAATCACCGAGTCCCTGGTGCGAAGCGGAAAGATTGACATCGTAGTGATTGACTCTGTTGCGGCGCTCACTCCCAAAGACGAGATTGAAGGCGACATGGGAGCCCAGCATGTGGGCAAACAGGCGCGGCTTATGTCGCAAGCCCTGCGGAAACTCACGGCGATTGTGGCCCGCACTAAAACGATTGTGATTTTCATCAATCAAATCCGCATGCAAATCGGAGTCATGTGGGGGAATCCCGAAACGACCCCGGGCGGCAAAGCCCTCAAGTTTTACTCCTCGGTGCGGATTGATGTCCGCCGCATCGCGCAGATTAAAAAGGGCGAGGAAGTGGTCGGGGGCCGCGTACGCGTCAAGATTGTCAAGAACAAAGTGGCCGCGCCGTTCAAGCAGACCGAGTTTGACCTCTTGTACAATGAAGGCATCTCACAGGAAGGAGAATTGCTCGCGCTCGGCGAAAAGTTCGGCATTATCCAAAAAGCCGGCGCCGGTTCCTATGCTTACGGCGAAGTGAAACTCGGCCGCGGCTATGACGCCACCCGCATCTTTCTCCGCGACAATCCAAAAATAAAAGCTGAGATTCTCAAACAAATCCGTGAGAAACTAAAAGAAGGCGGGGTGTAGCGCATCACAACCTTCGCAACACCATCCTCGCTTTATCCACACTCCTGCTATTTTGTTAAGGTACGATATATCGTATCATAACGATATGTCGCATGTTTCGCGGAGACGACTCAAGCAGAAAACCTACGAGAAGGTACACAACACTTTCTTGGAGCTCATGGCGTTCCCGCGCGAAAAGAAAAGAGCGCACCTCTTTTTAACCGATGTGCTGACGCGCACTGAACGGCTTATGCTTGCAAAACGGCTCGCCGTCATCGTCATGCTCTGCCGAGGATATTCAGGGTATAAGATTCGCACCGCGCTCAAAGTAAGCCCTTCCACCACGACACGGCTCGCCGCCGCGCTCCACAAGGGCGCATTCCCCTATTTAGAGAAACTCTTCCACTACAAACGGACAGCGCCGTGGAAACGAGAAGCGGAGGACTTTTGGGACACGCTTTATAAAGTGCTCCTCATGGGTATGCCGCCGCGGTGCGGCAGAGGTCGTTGGAAATTCCTTTTTGAAGAAAAGTCATAAGACGCCCGATTTTTTTATAGTACGATATATCGTACGATAGAGTAAAACACTGGTCTGGACTTTTTTGTGTATTTTGCTACACTGCTTTTTCGTATGCTGAACTATAGCGAGATAACCGCGAAAAAGTTTATCGTGATGGACGGCACGCCGTACGAAGTGCTGGACGCGCATATTTTCCGTATGCAGCAGAGGAAGCCCGTAAACCAGACCAGGCTCAAAAACCTCATTACCGGCAAAATCGCCGAGACCACCTTCCACCAAGCGGACAAAGTGGAGGAAGCGGACTTGCAGAAAAAAGAGGCGAGGTTTCTCTACACCAACGGGCGCCTGCCTGCCGGCAGGCAGGAATGGTGGTTTTGCGAGCCCGCGATGCCGTCAAACCGATTCAAAATTACGGAAGAAATGATCGGGAGCGCGGGGAAATTCTTGAAGCAAAACGCAATCGTGGAGTTGCTGGTATTCAACGAACAAACCATCGGCGTGAAGTTGCCGATTAAAGTTGAACTCAAAGTTACTGAGGCGCCGCCTGCAGTCAAAGGCGACACGGCAAAAGGCGGCTCAAAACAAGTAACGCTTGAAAATGGCACGACCTTAAATGTTCCTCTTTTTATAAATGAAGGAGACATCTTGCGCATCAATACCGAGACGGGAGAGTATGTGGAGCGTGCCTAGAAAAAGCGCGGCAAGACACATTTTCAAAATGTCTGGAGCGAGGGTCACATTGCGGCGACCCGAGCGTTACCGAGGACTTTTGCAAAATGTGTTTTGCTGCGCTTATGTATTTAACGCGCGACAAATGTCTAAAACGCTTTTCGTTCGCCCGGTCGCTATCTAGCAACATAGGGCAGAAGCCCCATAAATCGCGCGCGTTTGACGGCAAGCGCGAGCTTGCGCTGGTACTTGGCGGAGACGCCAGTCCGCTTTCCTGCAATAATCCTTCCGTGCGGATTCAGAAACTTTTTGAGAAGTTCCGTATCCTTGTAATCAATATGCTTGATGTTGTTTTGGGAAAAATAACATTGGCGCATAAGAATGCTCAAATTACAATTTTCAATGTTCAATGTTCAATCAATTCCCTAATCTGAAAATTAAAAAATTGAAAATTCATTAAGAATTGAAACTTGATGATTGATAATTCCTTCTAACATTCTTCCGAAAATGTTAGAAGGGAATATCTTCCGCCTTACTGTCCTCTTCCGGATACTGTATGCCCTCGGGAGATGCTGATTCACGCGGATGAGACGCTGATGTATGTTGACCTTCATCTGCGTTTATCTGCGAGTTTCCATCTGCGTTCATCCGCGTTCCTAAGGGACCAAATTGAAAGTTCTCCAACACAACCTCGGTTTTGTACCGCTTCTGTCCGCTTGCCTGGTCGTCCCAACTGCGCGTCTGCATCCTCCCTTCCACAAAGAGCGGCCGCCCCTTCCGCATGTATTGTCCGATAAGTTCCGCCAGCCGCCCGAAGGCAACCACATTGTGAAATTCAACCGTCTCCTGTTTCTGCCCATTTTTGTCCTTATACACCCGATTTGTGGCAAGTCCAAAATTCGCCACCTGGGTGCCGGACGGAAGGGCTTTCACCTCCGGGTCGCGGGTGAGATTGCCATATAAAAAGACCTTGTTTAAATACATGTCAGTTTTGCTATATAAAGTATGTTTAGAATACTATCCTCTGAAGCAATTTGCAACCGAGTAAGCCCCCACACCTTGCCCGCAGGGCATTTCACACAAGGTGTGGGGGTAAATCCGAAATCCGAATATCGAAACTCGAAACAATATCTTCAAAAACCTTCCAGAACACAAATCGCCAAAAACCCAAACAAAGCACAGATACTCCAAACAGATCAAACCTTCCGTCTGTATTCGGTTTTGTTTGTGGACTGTGTTTTGTTTGATATTTTGTCTCCCTTCGGGAGATCCCCCGAAGGGTGGATGTACTGTGTTTTGTGTTTTAGGAAGGGATTTCGTGCTTCGCGCTTCGTGCTCCGTGTTTCGAATTTGAAGATTATCGCCAAGTTCTTACTCTGCGATAATCTTCTGGAGTGATTTCTCCAACTCCGCTTCAGACACAACCGCGTGCACCGGCACTGCCGGCGCGCGCGGAATAACGGGCGGCGCTTTGGGAACGCTCATGCGCGGGGCGCGGGGCGCGGCAATCGTTGCCTCGCGCACGGTCTTGAAAAGAATAAAACGGAGAAGCTTTTCGTTTTTCCGGAGCGCGACCGCTATGGTCTTCGCGGCTTCTGCCGAAACTTCAAACTTCACCCAGCCGAAGTACGCATTTGCAAATTCCATCCGCTTGCCGCCTTGCATTTTACGCTGCGGATACGCAAGTGGACGAAACCGCGGAAACCCCTCGGCGATAAGGACCGCGCCTTCCTTCACGAGGGTATCTTTCAGCACAGTTACTTCTGCCCCTACTGCATCTTCAGACACGGAGGAGACAATATGGTAACCGAGTTCGTAGATGCGTGTTGTCTTCTCTTCCTGCCCATCTTCTTCCGACATAATGAAAAACATGCTAGCACGACACTCGCGCCTCCGCAAGCGCGTGTACGATTCACGATTCCAGGCGGAAAAATGCCCGAGCGTTTTCTGTAGTTGCCGTCCGTGCCTTTTCCTCGGGAATGCCGCGAACTGCCGCAATTGCCTTCACAACTTCTTTCACATAGAGCGGTTCGTTGCGTTTCCCCCGGAAAGGCGCGGGAGCAACATACGGGCAATCGGTTTCCGACATAATACGGTCAAGCGGGAGATAGCGAAGAACGCGGTCGTAGTCGCGGGCGAAGGTGATGACGCCCGTAAAGGAAAACGAGAATCCCGCATCCCGAAACGGCTGCGCTTCGTCAATAGAACCGGCAAAAAAGTGCAGGTTCCCGCGGAGCGAGGAACCGGATGTATGATGTATGATATATGATGTAAGAATAGTGAACGCATCTTTGTATGCAGACCTGCCGCAGCCGTTCCGGAGATGGAGCATCAGTGGTTTCTTCACTTCAATCGCCAGCTCAATCTGCCTCCGAAACGCTTCTTCCTGTCTCT